>NZ_BTHG01000006.1:0-195555 GCF_045862875.1 Francisella sciaenopsi | reverse complement strand
CTCTTACTGGATACAAAATATCTACATCTCCTTCTTCTTTTACTACAAATCAAGATACTCAGAGTATTAGTGTAACTTTCGAACAGCAGGCTCCTATTGAAGATGGTAAAAAAGTTATTGGTTACTGGGAAAACTGGAAACCAGGCTTAATTAGTGGATCTTACTCTGGTAGTGCCGAAGATGTAGCTCCTTACACTCACGTATTATACTCTTTCTTAACATTGGACTCTTCTCCAAACCCTGATAATCCAGCAAACAAACAATGGAGTACTGGACATTTAAATGAAAGTATGGCTGGTGCCGACGTCCTAAGTGTAATGGGAGTCTATGAAAATTCATGGGATAATAGCTCTAATTGGCAAAGAGTCCGTATAGATTCTCTTATAGATCTGACACATGCGAATGGTGGTAAATTTATATGGGCAATTGGTGGTTGGTCTGATTTACAGCAAACTATTAGTGATAGCCAAATAGATGCTTTCGTTAATCAAATTGTTGAATTATTAAAACTTGGTGGTGACGGTGTAGATTTTGACTGGGAACATTTAAGTCAATTAGCTGATGGTTCTGTAAATCCAAATAAAGATCAACAGTTAGCAACATTAGCCAAAACTCTTAAAACCTTAAGAGAAAAGCTAGATGCAGAAGGAATGAGTGACAAGCAAATTGGTTATACAACTAGATTTAATGCATTCTTTGAAAGTAGTAAAGCTCATGGTTTTGCAAATGATTTTAATTCTGATGGAGAAGGTATTGCTATTGAAAAATGGTTAGAGGAAAATGATTCATCATTAGATAAGGTTGTTAATTGGGTAAATATTATGGCTTATGATGTTGGACCTACTGATATGCCTAATGGTCAAACTTGGACAGCTAATGTATATGAAGATGTTTTATCTAGCTTTGCTAAATATGTAAATCCTGGCTTAGTCGTTCTTGGATTTGAACCTGGTGGACAAGCTGCTGGAGGAGAATGGGAAGGTCTTACTTTAGATAAAGAGATGATTGACTATGTATCTGATAACAATTATGGTGGATCTATGTTCTGGGCTATAAACCAAGTAGCAATGGGTACAGCTTCTACTTACTATCAAAATACTGTTACTGGAACAAATGTTCATGATTTAGCTAACTACTCTCAAGAAGCTTTTGCTGAAGAATAATAATTCTATAATTTCTTATCTTTATCTTTATCTTTATCTTTATCTGAGAAAATCATTCTACGTATTTTTTTTGTTATAATACAAACTGAATATATAAAGGAGAGTTTTCATGAATAATAATTTCTATACCAATGTAAATAATAAAATTTTGGAAATAAAAGATGCTGGCACATATAAAAGTGAGAGAATAATAGCAACACCACAAGAACCTGTCATTAATCTAGAAAATGGTGAAACATTAATTAACTTCTGTGCAAACAACTATCTTGGCTTTGCAAATAATCCAGAAATAGTTTCTTATGCAAAAAACCATATTGAAGAATGTGGCTATGGTATGGCATCAGTCAGATTTATCTGTGGCACAAATACTGTGCATAAACAATTAGAAAAAGAATTAAG
Source organism: Francisella sciaenopsi (assembly GCF_045862875.1). Classification (NCBI taxonomy): domain Bacteria; kingdom Pseudomonadati; phylum Pseudomonadota; class Gammaproteobacteria; order Thiotrichales; family Francisellaceae; genus Francisella; species Francisella sciaenopsi. The sequence goes on along the minus strand of NZ_BTHG01000006.1, from coordinate 193,993 downwards.
CGATTTCTTCGAGTTTGAAGATACAATTCTATATCCTTCATGTTTTGATGCCAATGCGGGGCTTTTTGAGACGCTCCTTACAAAAGAAGACGCTATCATAAGCGATTCCCTTAATCATGCTAGTATTATTGATGGTGTTAGATTATGCAAGGCAATGCGTTTTAGATATAACAATAATGATATGCAAGACCTCGAAGCAAAACTTATAGAAGCTGATCAAGCTGGAGCAAGATTTAAAATGATTGCCACAGATGGCGTCTTCTCAATGGACGGTATTATTGCTGACTTGAAATCTATCTGTGACTTAGCTGATAAATATAATGCTATTGTTATGGTTGATGATTCTCACGCATCAGGCTTTGTTGGCAAAAATGGTAAAGGTTCAATTGAGCATTGTGATGTTATGGGTAAAGTTGATATCCTAACTGGTACTCTAGGCAAAGGATTAGGTGGTGCTTCAGGTGGATATATTTGTGCTAAAAAAGAAGTAGTAGATCTACTTAAAAATCTTTCTAGACCATATCTTTTCTCAAATGCTTTAGCACCGATAATAGCTAAAACATCTATTAAAGCTTTAGAGATAACTAAAGATTCAAATGAATTAAGAGAGCAATTACAGGCAAATCAACAGAGATTTAGATCAAAAATGACTGCTGCAGGCTTTGATTTAATTCCAGGAGAACACCCTATTATTCCTGTAATGATATATGATGAGAAAAAAGCAGCTGAATTTGCTGATAAGCTACTAGATTATGGTATATATGTAATTGCCTTTTCATATCCAGTGGTACCTAAAGGTAAAGCAAGAATTAGAACACAAATGTCTGCTGCTCATACTTTTGAGCAAATTGACAAAGCTGTTGATGGCTTTACAATAGCTGCTAAAGAATTAGGTATTATATAGTTAATAGGACTCAAACTATGAAAGCACTTGCTAAATTAAAAAAAGAACCTGGTATTTGGATGATTGATGATGCTCCTATACCAGAATATGGCTACAATGATGTTTTAATTAAAATCAAAAAAACAGCCATTTGTGGCACTGATTTACATATTTATAATTGGGATAAATGGTCTCAAGCTACCATACCTGTACCAATGATTACTGGACATGAGTTTGCTGGTGAAGTTGTAGCTAAAGGAAATGGTGTTACAAGTGTAGATGTTGGCGATAGAGTATCTGGTGAAGGTCATCTTGTATGCGGACAATGTCGTAATTGTAGAGCAGGTAAACGCCATCTTTGTAGAAAAACCATAGGCATAGGTGTAAATGTACAGGGAGCTTTTGCTGAATATTTAGTAATGCCAGCTGTCAATGTTTTTAAGATCCCTGATTCCATAAGTGATGATATAGCTAGTACATTTGATCCTATGGGTAATGCTATTCATACAGCACTTTCATTTAACCTAACTGGTGAGGATGTGCTTATAACTGGAGCTGGCCCTATTGGACTTATGGCAGTTAAGATAGCAAGATTCTGCGGTGCTCGTAGAATAGTTATTACAGATATTAATGAATATCGTCTACAGATGGCTAGAGACTTCGGAGCCACTGTTGCAGTAAATGTATCAGAGTTTCAAAATCAACGACAATTAACCGCAAAAATGCGTCAAGTTATGTCAGAAATTGGCATGACAGAAGGGTTTGATGTAGGTCTAGAAATGTCTGGAATTAACTCAGCAATATCTATGATGCTTGATGTTATGAATCATGGTGGCAAGCTGTCACTTTTAGGCATATCAGCTGGTGATATCTCTGTTGACTGGGGAGCTATACTGTTCAAAGGTCTTACCCTTAAAGGTATTTATGGCAGAGAAATGTTTGAAACATGGTATCTGATGACTAGCATGCTTCAAGCAGGTATGGATATGGAACCAATCATCACACACAGACTCCATATTGATGATTATCAAAAAGGATTTGAAATAATGAAAAGTGGCCAATGTGGTAAAGTGATATTGGATTGGAGTAGGTAGTGGAAAATTCAAATCACATAAATACAACCAGAGTTGACATACAGTGGATTTTTACATTATTTGGTACCGCTGTAGGAGCTGGACTATTATATCTTCCTGTTCAAGCTGGGCATAGTGGATTATGGGCATTAGTAACAGTTCTTATTTTTGCGCTACCATTGACTTATTATTCACATAAGAATATGGCAAATATAGTTTTATATACAGATAATGGTGGCATCACAGATGTTTTCACACATAATCTTGGTAAGTTATTTGGGCTAATTTGTGTAGTACTCTATTTTTTTGCTATATTTTTAAATATGCCGATGTACTCAATTGGTTTAAATAATGAACTAAGTAACTTCTTATTAAACTATCATATTGTTAACACAAATCTTTCGACTAATATATGGTTTAGTTTTAGTATTCTTGCTGGACTATTAGTTATTGTTTCTTTAGGGATCAATTTAATCCTTAAATTTATGCAACTAATAGTAATATTTCTAATAATATTAGTAATTACACTGTCACTATATATAATTCCATATTGGAACTTTGAGTTTATAACTGATAATCATTTTGACACTATTGGTTATATTACTGGTGTATTAATGGTCTTGCCAATTTTGATATTATCAATGAATCATTCACCAGTTATTTCTAGTCTAGTAATATTCTATCGTGATTATGTAAAAGTAGAACGTTCGCAAGAGAAGTACAAAGTATATAAAATCCTTCAGATCAATGCGTTGATTCTTTTTATATTTGTACTATTATTTGTAACATCTTGCTTACTCAGTACTACAATACATGACCTTGATAGAGCGAATATAAATAACCTCTCAATAGTAACTCTAATACAAGAACAACATCCAGGAACATTATTAAACATTCTAGCTCCTATGATAGTTTTTACAGCTATTATAAGCTCATTTATCGGTTGTTATATTGGCTCTAAAGAAGCATTAAAATATTTATTCAAATACTTTTTTAGAAATATCTATAAGGTCAATATTACAGATATAGTCATAAATAGAATTTGTGTCGGTCTAATATTTATAATCTTATGGATTTGTACAATCTGCAACTTCAAAATACTTAACATTATAGGAATATTAGTCGCTCCTACCGTAGCTTTCTTATTGTATGTATTACCCGTTATAATAATCTATAAAAACATACAATACAAAAACTACAGGCGTGTAGTACTTGATTCAATTTTATTCATAATGGGATTAGTAATAATATTTGGGTATGTAATCGGTTTACTACTAAAATAGATAACTAGATAATCTGCCAGTTGGCAAACTCTAAATCATCTTGTGTTGTGATCTTAATATTCTTCCTAGAACCTTCAACGACTATTGGATTTATACCATACAGCTCTAAAGCCGATGCTTCATCTGTTATTTTATTTATGAGATTATTTGTATAACAAAAATCAAATGCTTTTTCTAACTGCCCAAGTCTTGATAGTTGGGGAGTCTGTGCAAGCCAAATATCTTGTCGATCAATAGTCTTAGCTATAATCATCTTTATAGCTACCTTTTTAACCGTCTCAAATGCTCTAATAGCCAAAATACCAGCTTGAGTATGAGAATTTTGAGTTTGAATATAAAGTGTAATAACATCTTGTATATTTACACAAGGTCTAGCAGCATCATGTACAAATATCCAATCATCACTTTTACGATCATCGATAATTTTAAGCGCATTATAAACACTATGAAACCTCGTGGCTCCACCTATACAGAATTGTACTTTTGGATGATTATAATACTCAGAATTACTCCAGTGATTATCATCTTCACTAACAGCTACAATTACTTTATCAAAAAAGGGATCTTTGACAAACTTTTCTAAAGTATTATCAAGTATAGTCTTACCATTAATGAGTTTGTAATATTGCTTAGGAATATCTAATCCCATTCTTGAGCCTATCCCAGCAGCTGGAATTATTACATATTTATTTGACACTATAAAAAACCTCTCCTTGCTTTATGAAACCCATATTTTCACGAGCCAAACTCTCAAGTACTTCACTATTTTTACGCAGTGAAACTACTTCTGAATACAGTTGAGCATTGGTCTGAGATTTATGCTTAATTTCTTTTGTTTGAGTAGCAATTGATTTTTTTAGAGTCTTATAATTTAACAATCCCGTATTACTAAACCAAAGCTGATATTGTAACAAGATAATTAGTAATAAAACTGCTGAAATAAAAATATAAAAAAAAGAATTAGATTTGATATCCATGAAACTATTATTCTTCTACTTGCACTACAACTTTTTCAGTTTCACTTTCTTCAACAACAATCTCTTGGACTTCATTATCAGCTTCTTCTGAGCTAAATACAAATGCTTTGATACCAGGATAGATAGCATTTTCACCAAGCTCTTCTTCTATTCTAATTAGCTGGTTATATTTAGCGATACGGTCAGCTCTTGACAATGAACCAGTTTTGATTTGCCCTGAGCATGTTGCTACTGCTAAATCAGCAATAATAGTATCAGACGTTTCACCTGAACGATGCGATACTACACATGTATAGCCTGCTTGACCAGCCATCGCCATAGCTTCAAAAGTTTCTGTTAAAGTACCAATCTGATTAAGTTTGATCAAAATTGAATTAGCAACTCCTTTTTCAATACCTTCAGCAAGGATTTTTGGATTAGTTACGAATAAATCATCTCCAACTAATTGAACTTTCTTACCTAGTCTTTCAGTCATTAATTTCCAACCACTCCAATCTTGCTCAGCCATACCATCTTCGATAGATACGATTGGATATTTTTCAACCCACTTAGCAAAGTACTCTACCATCTCTTCAGAAGTCAGTGACTTGCCTTCAGATGCTAATTCATATTTGCCATCTTTATAGTATTCACTACTAGCAGGATCTAACGCTATAAACACATGCTTACCAGGCTCATATCCAGCTTCTTTAACTGCTTTAAGAATTGCTTCAATAGCAGACTCATTTGATGGAAGATCTGGAGCATAACCACCCTCATCACCAACACCAGCTACACTATAACCATCAGCAATCAGAACTTTTTTAAGTGTATGGAAAACTTCAGAGCCACATCTTAGAGCTTCTGAGAAAGTATCAAACCCAGCTGGTACAATCATGAACTCTTGCATATCCACATTATTATCAGCATGTGATCCACCATTAATCACATTCATCATTGGTACAGGCATTAAATATTCTTTAACATCCATTAGATAACGATAGAAAGGCTTTTTCAAATGAGATGCTGCTGCTCTAGCTGTTGCTAATGAAACACCTAAAATAGCATTCGCACCAAGATTACCTTTATTCTCCGAACCATCAAGTTCTATCATAGTCTTGTCAATTAATCTTTGATCAAGAGCATCTAAACCTTTAACTGCTTGAGCTATTTTAGTATTAGCATTCTCAACAGCTTTATAGACACTTTTACCTAAGAAAAGAGACTTATTACCATCTCTTAACTCTAATGCTTCTCTAATACCAGTAGAAGCTCCTGAAGGAACAGCAGCACGCCCAAAAGCACCACTTTCTAATATCACATCTACTTCAACAGTAGGATTACCACGCGAATCTAATATTTGTCTAGCAAAAACTTGCTTGATTTGTGATGACATAACTATAATCTCCTTTAGATAAATTAAGTCTTGTTATGAATTTTAAAAACCTTATCAATTATAAGCTAGCGATGTATGCTTTGCAATTTAATATACTTAGATTATTTCTCTGAAACTATCTCTTGAGCTTCGCTAAAGTTAAGACTCTCTGGTGTTGCTATCGTAAATGAAGATGTATCAACTGCTGATTTTCTAACAAAAATTCTATACGTTGAGTACATACATAAAATAGCACTAAGTATCGCTGTTATAATAAAAAATCCAAATGGTCCAAACACTGACATAACACTAGATATGATAACAGGACTAACAACTGATCCTACACCGTAAGCAATTGTCAAAACTCCTATAGCTCCCAACACTTCATTTTCCTCTAAAAAGTCACTAGCATGAGATATCGATAATGGATATATAACAAAAGCACAACCACCAAATACAAATATAGCTATTGCAAATATTAGATAAGAAGTATGAAAGATAGCAATAAGCAATGATGCAATAAATATACCAGCCCCAGCTAACAATATCACTTTTCGTCTATCCATAAGATCTGAAATTTTTCCAATAGGTACTTGCAGCAACATTCCTCCAAGAATAGTTGTCATCATTAGCATAGCGACCATATCATGCTCAATGTTTATTCTTACCATAAAAATAGGTAATAAAGTATAAATAGAACCTAAAAGTGACCCTCCTATAACACTAGCAGCCATTGCAAGAGGTACTTTTTTAATAATTCTTATCGGTGAGCAAACTTCTTCAGAATGTGGCACTGGAGCCACTGTTTTTGTAAATGCCATCAAAACAATAGCAACACTACAAAGTGATGATATAAAACAATATGCTAACAATCCATTGCTAAAATGAACATTAATCATTAACTGTGATAATGCTTGTGTTCCATAGTAAACAAATAGATATATAGAAAATACTAAGCCACGATTTTTTCTCTCTGCAGATAAAATGCACCAACTTTCTATAACAATAAATAATGCTGCGAGAGAGTATCCACAAACAAATCTAAAGAATACCCAAACTGGTACACTCTTATTAATACCAACTATCAAAGTACTAATTGCCATAATAGATGCAAATAAAACAAAAGCTCGAATATAGCCTACTCTAACTATCGTAAATTGCGAAAAATACGATCCTGCCGTCATTCCAAAAAAATAGGCTGCTGATATTATACCTATCATTAGGTTAGAACGACCAAGACTATTTAGCTCTATTGATGAGTAAGTTGTGAAATAACCATTACCAAATGACAATACACACATTGCAATTATAGGAGTAAGAATAAGAAATAGAGTTTGTCTAACAGTCACTGTTCTACCCTCCGTAAGATATATAATCAATACTGCAAATTATATAGAAATGGACTAAGTAAGTTAAGCTAATTATAGGAAAGTTTTTTTGGAGCTTTTTTATACATCTTTTTTTAGCTTTAGCCAGTTTACATATCCATATATTGCGTTAAATAAATATATCAACCACATTGCTAAAAATGCAATACCATCACCTGAACCAGAAAAGTACTGTTGTAACCATATAACTGTTGAAAGAGTATTAATGACTATCCACAACACCCATTGTTCAATATATGCTTTAACCATCAAGATAATCGCCACAACAGATACCACACCAGTTAATGAGTCAGCAACTAAACCTATTTGTTGGTGAAAGTATCCTTTTAGAATAAAAAAACCATACAAAAATGCAGCAATCACAATTCCACTAATAAGATAAATCCTATATTTGTTGGATAGTGTTTTTGTGATAATATCACTATTTTCTGTTATATTCTGTGGCTTAGTCCAAGTATACAATCCATAAAATTGCATCGGAAAAAAGAAAAATGCAAAAAGTAGGAACTGCCCATAAATACCCTGAGTATAACAAATATATGCATAAGTAAGATTATTTACAAAAGCAAAAAAATAGTTAAGTATTTTTCCTTTAGCAACTAACAACAGATTTAGCATTCCTGTGACTGTAGCGATAACTGTAAGCACTAAATAATCATCTGTAGTAAGAATACTTATGATAGCTAGAACACTTACAGAAGCTATAAGCCAAACTATCTCAAAAATATTCCAATCATTAAAAATTTGCGTCAAACTTATATTTCTAAAGCCTTTAAAATAAGCAGACAATTGAGAAAAAAACTCATTTACAACACGAGTCATAGCAATATAATCCTAATTAGATTAACCAGCAACTAATTCCATAGCTCCATAAATCCCAGCCTGATCGCCGAGTTTTGCTAATTTAAATTGACATTCTGCATAAATATCAGCAAATGAATTTCTCATGGCAGCTCTTTTGATTTGTGGTAAATATTGTTCACCAATAGCTTCCATAACACCACCACCTAATATCACCATCGAGGGATTTATCATATTTAAAGCACTACCTAATCCAGTACCTAAATACTCCATCGCTTCACTAAGAATATCCATAGCAATCTCATCATTTGTTTCAAGTGCTTTTTTGATATGACTACTCTTTAGCTTTCCACCATTTTCAGTTACTAATTCAATTAGTGTACTTTTAACTCTCTTTTTAGCTAAATTTTCAATTTTCTTTTCTATACCTACTTTACCAGCATATGCTTCTAAACAACCTTGAGACCCACATCCAGGACAGTAAGCCCCACCTTGTTTTATGATTGTATGGCCTAACTCAGCCGCCAAACCACTATTACCACCATAGAGTTTGCCATTTAGAACTAATCCACCACCAATACCAGTACCTACAAAAGCACCAACTATATCATCATGGCCAACACCAGCCCCATATTTTGCTTCACCTAAAACACCAACGTTAACATCATTATCTATCTCAGATTTAACTTTGTATTTATCTTCAACGACTTCTTTCAGATTTACGCCATTTAGATTTATGTTAACACTTCTACGCACAATCGATGTTCTTTTATCTATAAGTCCTGCTACACCAATGCCTATACCTTCAAGCCTTTTATCTGAAGGAATTTCTGAGATTAGTTTATCAATAACTTTAAATAGCTGCCCTATGACGATATCAGTTTTTTCTTTTGCTTTTGATTTAACTTTTGCAGTAATTATTAACTTTTTATTTTCATCAAATAATCCAGCGGCCATATTTGAACCGCCAATATCTACACCTATAAACATTACCAATTTCCTTCTAATCTATTAACTGCTATATCCATAGCCCCATAAACACCTGAGTTGTCGCCTAATGTTGCGATCTTCAATTCACATGCCTCTAACATTGTTTTAAAAGCATACTTTGAACATGAATTATAAATAGTATTCAAATACTTATGTCCAATAGCTTCCATAACACCACCACCTAACAATACTAATGATGGATTCAAAAGGTTTATATAGTTAGCTATAGCAACACCCAAATTGGTCATTGCCAAATTGACAATATCTTCTGCTACAGGGTCTTTAGCATCTAGTGCTTTTTTCAAATATGATCCCTTAAGCTTATTATTATTTTCTAAAACCAAATCTATGAGTAAGCTGTTAACACCTTTTTTATGTAAATTTAGAATTCTATTTTCCATACCTACTTTACCAGCATAAGTCTCAACACAACCCTGCGAGCCACAACTTTGGCAATAAGCCCCTTGAGTATTGATACTAACATGTCCTACAGCTCCGGCACCGCCTGTAACTCCATATAAAAACTGATTATTTATGACTAGACCACCACCAATCCCTGTGCCTGCAAATATACCAACGATATTTTCATGGCCTTGGCCAACTCCATATTTCCATTCACCAATAACACCTACATTGACATCATTTTCAATGAATACTGGTACATTATCAAATTTTTGACTAACTTCTTTAGCTATATTTATACCGTTGAGATTGATATTCGCACTAAAATTTAAAATACCATTTTTTGAATCTACAAATCCAGCTATTCCAATACCTATAGCCTTTATTTTGTCTCTTGTTGAATCATCAAGCAACTTGTTAATAACTTTAAAAATTTGACCCAAAATTGTATCAGAGTCACTCTTGCCTTTTGATTTTACCTTGGCTGTCTTAAGTAGATTTTTATGTTCATCAAAAATTCCTGCTGAAATATTACTACCACCAATATCTAAACCTATATACATAATTAAACCTTTTCAAAAACAGCTATTGACTCAACATGCATTGTATGAGGGAACATATCCATAACACCTGCACTAACTAATTTATAACCCTTATCATTCACTAAAATACCGGCATCTCTTGCTAAAGTAGCCGTATCACATGATACATAAACAATACGCTCAACATCAAACTTTTCGATATTACTACACACTTCTTGAGCCCCAGCTCTTGGCGGATCCAATAGCATTTTGTTATATTCAAAATTATTAAACCATTCTTTATCTTCAAAGCTTTCAAAAAGGTTAGCCGCATAAAACTTAACATTGCTAATATTATTATTAGCAGCTGTTTCTTTAGCTCTACTAACCATTGTCTGCTCTCCCTCTACACCAATTACAGTTTTTGCATGCTGAGAAATTGGCAACGTAAAGTTTCCTAAACCACAAAACAAATCGATAATAGAATCATTTTCTGATATTTCTAAAAGATCAATAGCTCTTTTAATCATCTTTTTATTAATATCATTATTAACTTGAGTAAAATCATTAGGCTCAAAACCAATATTTATCCCAGCAACTGGCTGATAACTTAACTTTTTAGGCTCAATATCTTCTTGTGGATACAGTCTAAAGATAGTATCAGGACCTTTAGATTGCAGGTATATCCAATAACTATTTTCCAAACCAAAAGCTTTTAGCTTTTCAAGATCTTCATTCACAAACGGCTCAAGATGGCGCACAATAAGTGCTGGTCTTATATCATCAATTGCAATCTCTAATTGTGCTATATGCTGATATATAGAGAGTGTCTCTATAAAGGAGGCTATCTCTGTTAGTTTTTCTCCTATTAAAGGATTTAATACTATACATTTATCTATATCAGCTAAAAATCTACCATTACGCTCTCTAAAGCCTACTAAAATTTTACCTTTTTTATTAACATATCTAACACCTAAACGTGCTTTATTACGATATCCTTCGGTTTTAGCCGTACGTAATGGTTCTAGAATACTCAGAGGTTCCACTCCTTGGCCAATATACTTAAGTTGATTCAGTAAAGTTTGTTGCTTATGCTCAATCTGTGCATCTGTAGACATATGTTGTAAGCTACAACCTCCACAAATTTCAAAATATTCACAAGGAGGATTAACTCTATTAGATGATTTTTTAATATATTCAATTACTTTTGCTTCATCAAACTTAGCCTTTGTAAATGTATACTCAAACTTGACTACTTCCCCTGGTAATGTAAATGGAATAAAAGTCGTTTTACCATTAACTTTTGCTATTCCTCTACCATCATGACTAAGTGCTATAATTTCAGCTTCAAAAACACCTTCTTGAGGTTTCTTATGTCTTCTAGATCTTCCCATAAAAAATTCTAACAAAATATATTACGACAATTGTATTTAATTAAATTTGTAAATACAACCAAAGGATTTATTTCAGATTCATTGCTTTATCATCATATGCAGCAATATGTCCTGGAGCAAATTTATACACTCCAGCTTTTGAGTGAGAAAAAATCATATCAATTTTGCCACTATTTGATAATCCTGATATTTTCTGAGGATAAATAGCAAATTCAACCTTACCTAAAGATGATGATAAAAGCTTTATTTGTCCAGTAGTCGGCTTTGTATCTAAAGATTTCATTGGACCATATGCTCCACCAACATTTGCATAGACATCATATTTAATCCCTTCTTGTAGCTTTTCTGGTACAAATATAAACATATTCGAACCCTTCATAGTTTCTGCACCAAATCCAGCTGCAAACCATCCACTACCATCTTTTTGCCAATCACTATTCTTGCTAATATCTACACTCAAAACTGCACAAATATGATCTTTATATTGTGAATATTCAAAAGCCATATCTCTCATATTAATAGTTTGATATTTCAAGTCGGCTGGACATACTAAAGTGTCTGTATCATCGGCATAAGACAATGAACAAATTCCTAACGATAAAAATAACGAACTTAACAATACTTTTTTCATAAAATCTCCTAACAAAGCTTCTAAAGAGATTTTAGCATATAAAAGTAAAATATTCTTAAAGATAAATTATATTATTAGATATAAAAAAAGCGACCAAAGTCGCTTTTTAAATCGTGGTGGGTGCTGAGGGGTTCGAACCCCCGACCCTCGCCTTGTAAGGGCGATGCTCTCCCAGCTGAGCTAAGCACCCGATAAATGAGAATTATACAGCCTTATAAAAACAAGTCAAGCTTTTTTGAACTTTTATTAACCTTCTATTTCATTTCTTAAAATTTGATCTGGGGTAATTTCAGATTCTGCTATTTCTCTTAGAGCCACTACCGTGGCTTTTTCTCTTTTTTCATTATCTACAGACTCTGCATAGCCTCTCTTAAGTATACTATTTGCTCTCATAGAAGCTAAAACTACTAAATCAAATCTTGTTTCTACCTTGTCAAGGCAATCTTCAACTGTTACTCTAGCCATTTTTTACTCCATTTTTTTTCAATAATTGTTTTACTTTGTTATATATTATATCAATCACAGTTTTATTTTGAGCTCCATCAGGAACTATGATATCAGCTTTTCTCTTTGATGGCTCAATAAACTTTATGTGCATTGGTCTTACTGTTTCTAGATACTGATTTATAACACTTTCAACACTACGACCTCTTTCATTCTGGTCACGCATAAGTCTTCTGATGAAACACAAGTCTGATGGCGTATCCATATATACCTTAAAATCCATCATTTTTAATAACTTACGATCATTAAACAGCATGATTCCTTCAAGGATAATTACACTTACTCCACCAGTAATTTTTTCGGATTTCTCTTTTATTCTTGAATGAGTGGTATAGTCATAATGAGGTATATAAATATCATTACCTTCTATCAAATCTGCTAAATCTTTTCTCAATAGTTTATGATCAAAAGCATCCGGATGATCATAGTTGATTTTATTAGCCTCTTCAAAACCAACCATTTCTCCCCAATTTTTATAATATCTATCTTCAGAAATTACTGCAATTTTATTTAAATGTTTTGATTTTAATTTTTTGATAATCTCATTTGAAAATAAAGTTTTACCAGAGCCAGATCCACCAACAATACCAATTATAAAAACATCGCCTTTACCAGCCATTACCTTATACCTTATAATTCTATTTTTGGTTGACTCTTAACTAAATGATCTAGTTCTTTTAGTAAACTTAAAAACTGTTTTATTTTATACATAGGAAAAGAATTAGGTCCATCACTTAAAGCTTCTGCTGGCTTTGGATGAGTCTCCATAAAAAGACCATCAATACCTACTGCCATAGCTGCCTTTGATAGAACTGGTACAAACTCTCTTTGACCGCCAGATGAGCTACCCTGACCACCTGGTAACTGTACTGAATGAGTAGCATCAAACACTACAGGACAACCTGTAGATTTCATTATTTCAAGAGAGCGCATATCTGAAACTAGATTATTATAACCAAAGCTCACGCCCCTCTCACAAACCATGATTTGCTCATTACCAGTAGATTTTGCCTTAGCAACCACATGTTGCATATCCCAAGGCGCTAGGAATTGACCTTTTTTAATATTTACAGGCTTACCTTGTTTACATACATCTAATATAAAGTTTGTCTGACGACATAAAAAAGCAGGAGTCTGCATTACATCAACAACTTCTGCAACCTCAGCAAACGGAGTATCTTCATGTACATCTGTAACAACAGGGACGTTGTATGTTTTTTTAACTTTAGCTAAAATCTCAAGCCCTTTATCAACACCAAGACCTCTAAAGCTATTAATAGAAGAACGATTTGCTTTATCAAAAGACGATTTATAAACAAAATTGATACCTAAATCTTTTGTAACTTCTGCCAAATATCCAGCAGTATCCATAGCCATTTGCTCTGACTCAATTACACATGGTCCAGACATTAAGAAAAATGGCTTACCATTTCCTACTTCAAAATTAGCAATTTTCATAAAAATACTTCTACTTTAAATAAGTTAATTACGATTAAATATTATACAGAAAAAGATGAACCACAACCACAAGTAGTTTTGGCATTTGGATTTCTTATTACAAAATAGGCACCTTCAACATCATCTTTATAGTCAACATCAGCTCCAACTAAATATTGAAAGCTCATAGAATCTACTAAAAGACGAACACCATTTTTTGTAATAACCATATCATCTTCTTTTATCTCATTATCAAATGCAAAAGCATACTGAAATCCAGAGCATCCACCACCTGTTATATAAACCCTAAGACTCAGAGAATTATCACCCTCTTCTTCAATTAGTTCTTTGACCTTTAAAGAAGCTGATTCTGTAAAGTTAATTGGATCAACACTTTGAACTACTTCACTCATAATAATTACCTCGCCACAAGAGAAAGTTTAACTCTACCACCTCTATCAATATTTTGGACTAAAACCTCTAAACCTTGGCCTTCTACTAATGAATTAGTTTTCATCCCAGCCTGTTCAATTTCAGAGAATGGTAAATATCCATCTTGACTACCAAGAAGATTAACAAATGCTCCAGAATCTAAAAGCTTAACAATTTTACCTTTGTAAATTTGTCCTTCTTCAACTTCTGCAACAATCTCTTCAACCATAGATTTAGCTAGATCTAATGATCTTTTATCTTTAGCAAAAATTTTAACTTCACCAGAGTCACTAGTATCAATCTGAACACCAGTTTTTTCTACAATACCTTTTACTACCGAGCCACCACGACCAACAACATCTTTTATCTTAGCCGGATTTATATTCATAACGTGAATTTGAGGAGCAACATCAGAAACAGATTCTTTATGCTCTCTAATAACTTCATTCATAATACCCAGTATATGTAGTCTCCCAGTCCTAGCCTGCTCAAGAGCTTGCTCAAGAATTTCTCTAGAGATACCTTTAATTTTAATATCCATTTGAAGAGCTGTAACACCATATCTAGTACCAGCAACTTTAAAATCCATATCACCTAAGTGATCTTCGTCACCTAAGATATCCGACAATACAGCATATTTAGCACCATCCTTGATGAGTCCCATAGCAATACCTGCTACAGGCTCAGCTATTGGCACACCAGCATCCATCATAGATAAAGATGAGCCACAGACAGTTGCCATAGAACTAGATCCATTTGACTCTAATATCTCAGATACTATTCTTACAACATATGGGTATGCTTCTTCATTAGGAAAAACTGCTTGAGTAGCACGTTTAGCTAAGTTTGCATGACCGATTTCACGACGCTTTGGAGCCATACCTACCATACCACACTCACCTACAGAATAAGGAGGAAAGTTATAGTGAAGCATGTAACGAGATTTTTCCATCCCATCTAGTGACTCAACAAGTTGAGCATCTCTATCGCTACCAAGAGTTGTAACCACTAAAGCTTGCGTCTCGCCTCTTGTAAACAATGCTGAACCATGTACACCAGGTAGTACACCTATTTTAACATTTATTGGTCTGATAGTTTCTGTGCTTCTACCATCTATTCTTGATTTACCTTCTAAGATATTTGATCTAACAAGGTCCTTCTCTATATCATGAAAAGCTTCTAAAACTTCTTTTTCAGAGTACTCATTTCCATCAACATCACTTGAGAATACATGCTCTAAAACATTTTTTCTCAGCTCATTAAGTTTAATGTTTCTTTCTTGCTTAGACGGTATTGTATAAGCATTTTTAATCTCACCAAAAAAATGTGATTTAATTTGAGATTTTAATAACTTATTAATTTGATAAATTGTATATTCTATACGAGGCTTAGATGCTACTTTAGCAAGTTTACCAATAGAGTTAATAATAGTTTTAAGATGCTTATGCGCATATAAAATACCACCAAGCATTACAGATTCTGGCAAGCTATTAGCCTCTGATTCAACCATTAATATCGCATCATCCGTACCAGAAACAACCAAGTCTAAATCAGACTCTTTCAGCTCCTCTTTATTAGGATTAAGAATATACTTACCATTAGTATAACCGACTCTTACACCTGCAACAATATCATCATAAGGAGCCCCTGATATTGCCAAAGAAGCAGATGCTCCTATTAAAGCCAACATATCCGGAGAAAACGATCCATCATAAGATAAAACTGTAGCTACAATTTGAATCTCATTAAAAAATCCATCAGGGAATGATGGTCTTATAGATCTATCTATTAATCTAGAAATAAGAATTTGCTCTTCAGATGGTCTCCCTTCTCTTCTTAAGAAACCTCCAGGTATCTTACCAGCAGCATATGTTTTTTCTAAATAATGTACTGACAATGGAAAGAAATCAGCACCAGCTGCTACTGATTTTTTAACTACTGTAGTCACTAACACAACATTATTACCACAACTTACAGTCACAGACCCATCTGCTTGACGAGCCATCCCACCTGTTTCTAGAACTATTTCTTTGTTACCTAGTTCAAAGACTTCTCTAAATATTTTCACAGTTTAACCTTATATAATTATTTGATTCAATGACGTAAGAACGATTAAGATGAAATTATTATCTACGTAAATTTAATTTCTTGATTAATGCACGATATCTTTCTACATCTTTACCGTGTAAATAATCTAATAATTTACGACGTTGACTTACTAGTCTTAAAAGACCTCTTCTTGAATGATTATCTTTTTTATGAGTTGCAAAATGACCTTGTAGATCATTGATTCTAGCAGTTAAAAGAGCAACTTGTACTTCAGGTGAACCAGTATCGCCTTCAGACTGTTGATTTTCTTTAATAATATTTTGTTTATCTTGAGTTGTTAACATAACATTCTCCATTTGTTTTCTATTAATTGATGTACACAATAAACCGCACAAAGGAACAGTTTACCAGTTGGAGATTATATACTATTAAACCGAAAAAAACAAAAGTTTAGTTATCAATCTTATCTGGTTTGATGCCTAATATTTGTAAACTATTAAGCGCCACATCTGCAAAAACTGGAGCCGCAACAGAACCACCCCCATACTTATCACCTTTAGGATCTTTGATTGTAACAACTATCGCCAACTGCGGATCACTAGCGGGTACAACACCAACAAAACTTGCCAGATATTTTGCACCATATGTTCCTCCAGCAAGCATCCTTGCGGTACCTGTTTTACCTGCAACATGATACAGAGGTATTCTTGCATTAGTTCCTGTTCCACCAGAATCTTCAACAACAGACTGCATCATACTAATCATCTCCTCAGAAACTTTCTTAGATGCCACCACCCTTGAGTCAATCTCCTCTCCAGGTTTTCTTTTAAGGATCGTAGGTTTAATGTACTTGCCATCATTAGCAATAGCTGATACTCCAGCAACTAACTGAAGATCTGTAGCATTCATACCATATCCAAAAGATAGGGTAGCTAATTGGAAATCGCCCCACTTATCTTTAACCGGAACAAATCCATCACGCTCACCTGGTAGCTGTATACCTGTTTTATCTCCAAAACCAAAGTTTCTTAGTGATGGCTCAAGTATTGTAGGATCAGTCAAACCCAATATCATTTTAGATATACCTACGTTACTAGATTTCATAAGAATATATCTTAAATCTTCTTCACCATAATCCCTCTCATCTCTGACGGTATTTTTACCAATACGATAAAAACCTGGATGCGAATTAATTACAGGTTCTTCTGGAGTTACATTATCACCATAAATAAGCGCAGTAACTGCTGCAAAAACTTTCATTACAGAACCCAACTCATACACATCTGTGATAGCTCTATTTCTACGCCTATCCGGATAAGCATCTGCCATACTGTTAGGATTATATGACGGATAATTAGCCATAGCCAATATTTCACCTGTATGAATATTTTCAATAATGACTGATCCAGCTTCAGAGTTCGTTTTAATAACTCCTTTTTTTAAATACTTATATGCAACATACTGCAATCTAGAATCTATACTTATCTGAAGGTTATGTCCATTTTTAGGTAATATAAAATTATCTTCAACCTTAGCAACACCACCATGCAAATCTTTTTTATACTCAAAGTAACCATCTTGCCCTGTAAGGAATTGATTAAATTCAAGTTCCAAACCTTCCTGACCTTTGCCATCTACATTAGTAAAACCAACAACATGAGAAGCAACTTCTGCCATTGGATAATATCTTTTAAACTCTCGAATAACATGAATGCCAGTAATATCAAGATCTTTAACTTTTTGAGATAAGTACGGCTGAACTTTTCTTTCGATATAAACGAAGCCACTCCTACCCTCTCTAACCTTAACTTGTCTTTCTATCTTTTCTCTTTTTTCTTTAGATAGGTTTAGAATACTCATGACTTCTTTGAGCTCAGGACTATCTGCACTAACATAATATGGGTCTACCCAAATAGTATCTACTGGAGTACTTATAGCTAAAGGATTACCATTTCTATCAAGGATTATACCTCTGTAAGACTTTATATCTATACTTCTGTCACTACGATTATCACCTTCTTGCTTAAGTTTAGGATATTGAACTGTTTCCATATAAATCAACTTAGCAAATAAAACTATAAAACTTGATAAGAGTAGCAATATAACAACTAAATGTCTCAACTTTGGTCTATAGCTACTCATCTGTAGAGCTCTCCTTTTGATCACTCAAAGTACCTATACTTTTTTGTGTAGGTAACGACATTTTTTCTTTTTCAGCGAATTTTTCTACAGCTGTAGGTGTTGCCAATGAGCTATACTCCAAAACAATCTGACTCCACTGCTCATCTAACTGAGTTTGTTCAACGATCAAGTCCTTACGCTCATTCAATAAGAGCTTAAATTCAAAGCGAGTTACGATTAGAGCAAAAGCTGTAAGCAGCAACACAAATAAAAGTACAAAAGCAATGCCTACAGTCTTTTTTAGGAAACTATTTTTTAATGACTCAAATAATCTTATCCGTATTTGACGGTTTGTTAGCATCATAACTTTTCAACAACCCTTAAAATAGCACTTCTAGAACGAACGTTTTGGCTAAGCTCATCTTGATTTGCTTTAGCTTTTTTTGTGATCCATTTCATTTTCACCTGACTATTGTCTTGTGGTAACATTTTTGTAATTCTATTAGTTTCTTGCTTTGGATTAATTAAAGAGGTAAATTTCTGTTTAACAATTCTATCCTCTAATGAGTGAAAAGAAATAGCCGCAACTCTACCACCTTTTTTGACAACATCTAGAATACTCTCCAAAAGAATTTCTAAGTCTTTAAGCTCATCATTAACATATATACGTAATGCTTGAAAGCACCTTGTTGCAGGATTCTTTTTCTCTCTTTTGCCAATGGTCGCTCGAATAAGTTCAGCTAACTGATGGGTAGTAGTTATGCTCCCATTTTCGTCTATATAGTCTTTAATTCTTAGAGCAATTTTTTTTGCAAAACGCTCTTCACCATAAACCTTAAAAATATAAGACAACTCATCTACTGATAACTCTTCTAGAGCTTGACTAGCTGTTAGACCTTTCGATATATCCATTCGCATATCTAATGGACCATCATGAGTAAAGCTAAAACCTCTATTAGCATTATCCAATTGAGGAGAAGAAACACCTAAATCCATAATGATACCATCGACTTTACCCAAAAGATTATGCTGCAAGCAATAATCGTAAATATATGTAAAACTTGCATGAACTATTGCAAAGTTATCAAACCGAAAATTATGTGTTGCATAATCTATAGCATCTAAATCTTTATCAAAAGCTATCAATCTTCCAGATGTCAATTTATTTAATATAGCTTTTGAATGACCTCCTCGGCCAAATGTCGCATCTATATAGATACCTTCTGGATTAATATTTAGATCAACGATAGACTCTTGAAGTAAAACTGAAAAATGCATACAAATCATGCCCTAACCAGTTCGTTTGCAAGTTTTTTAGCCTTAGAAAAATCAGTCTTCCCAGAGCCTAGTTTAGGTATAGAAATAACTTTAAAATAATTAGTTGGTTTATAAAGATTCTCTATCCCTGAATGTCTTACAATCTCTTTCAAATCATTTGGCTCCAAATCTTCTAGAGTATATAGCAAGTTAATAATCTCGCCTCTTTTAGTATCTGATGTAGCCACTGCTAAAACCTCAAAATCAATTTTATGAGAATCATACTCCTTTTCTCTCAAAGTATCATAAACCTTTTGCTCTAAAAGTCCTAAACTCACCATTTCACCAGCGACTTTTGCAAATCTAGAATATCTATCTACTACCGTTAAATAACCTTCGCCATCAATTTTGCCTTTATCTCCAGTTATGTACCACTTATAACCACATTTTTCTATCATTACCTCATTCGTCTTTTCAGGATCATTAAGATAGTAGTCCATCTTATTAACTCCACGGTATATAATCATACCCTCAACACCAATAGGTAGTTCTTCATGAGAATCTGGATGAATAATTTTGAACTGACCTCCAGGAACTGTTAAGCCTACAGTACCTATTTTATTTGGCGACTTAGTTGGTCTATTAACCGCAGCAACTGGCGAAAGTTCTGTTGTCCCATAACCTTCATTAATAACCTTATCAAACTTATCTTCAAACATTGTACGAACTTCTTTAGAAAGTTTTTCAGCACCCGTAACAATAAGTCTAAGAGTTTCAAAATCTTCTTTTTTGACTGCTTTATTTTTGGTATAAATTCTTAAAAATGTCGGTGTTGCACACAACACTGTAGTCTTATTTTTCTTGATTAAATTAGCAACTCCTTTAGCATCTGTTGGATCAGGATGACAAGCTATATACCCCCCCTGAAATAAAGATACTAAAGATATAGTAAGACCAAAAGCATGGAATATTGGTAAAATTCCGGCCACAGAATCATTCTCTTGACACTCAATAACATTCGTACTTTGATAAACATTCGCAAGAAGATTTTTATGCTTGATAGCAATACCTTTAGGCACCCCTTCACTACCACTACTAAATATTATAAAAGCTAAGTCATCAAGCTTAGTTGGTTTAAGATATTTCTTGACCAACCATGACACAGGTAAAATTTTGATTTGTAAAAATGTTTTTATTGATTCAGCTTTAGTTATTTTTGCCTTGATATCCTCTAAATAGACAATTTTGCACATCGAAAAAATATCTTCAACAAAAAAACCCTTGTGAGTCAGCTTCTCGACAAATGCTCTAGAAGTAATTATTGTTTTAATTCCTGCATTATTAATAGCATGTCTTAATGCTTCTTCTGAAGCCGTATAATTTAGATTAACTATTGCCTTTGCGCTCACCATCAAGGCTAATATTGCCAAATATCCACCAGCACTAGTAGGCAAACAAACACCAACATTATCTTCTTGCTTAGTGATTTCTTGAAGCTTTTTAGACATCAATACTGCGCCAGTTGCAAACTTATAACCATCTAAAGCAACACCTGTGGTATCAGTTAATACAAAATTCTTTTTAGCATTTAACATTTGCCTAAACCAAATTTCAGCAGGAGCTTTTAGCAAAGTTAAGTACCCTTCCCACGCCCTCACAGAAAGATCATCCATCTCCTCATTCAAACTTTTTAAATTTTTAAGTTTAGTAATATCGAAAAATACTTGCCTATCTAG
Organism: Francisella sciaenopsi; assembly: GCF_045862875.1. NCBI lineage: Bacteria > Pseudomonadati > Pseudomonadota > Gammaproteobacteria > Thiotrichales > Francisellaceae > Francisella > Francisella sciaenopsi. The sequence goes on along the minus strand of NZ_BTHG01000006.1, from coordinate 172,760 downwards.
ATTCTTACGATCTGAAAAATATGGCATTTCAGGCCCACACGCAAATAACAAAAATCTATTATCATTTTGCTCAACCTGAGAGATGTAACTTTTATCTACCACAAGTATATTTTGATGATTCCAAAAACTAATATCATCAATATAATTTATACCAGTATCAATTACAGCTTTTTCAAGACCTTTGATTCTATTATCAAAACTTCCCAGTACCGTGATGGATTCATCCTTTAAATATTCTTTTAATGCTAACAGTGTAATTATAGAGGTATCATTAGCAATAATTATTGAACCATTTACAAAACTCTTAAAGTCAATTTCTTTATTGCAGTCATAGATATAAGATTGATTTAATTTTTTATGTATAGCAGATTTAAGCTGTTTTAGGCGCATTTTTATACCAGTATTAATTGTAATAATAAGCTTATAGATAACCTATTATGTTATCATATAGTAACCTTAATTTTTATAGTAATATTAAATTTATGCCTGAACTTCCTGAAGTAGAGACTGTCAAAAGAGGTTTAACCAAAAATATTATTAGCAAAAAGATTAAAAGTGTACAAATAAATACTGATAAGCTTCGCTATCCCATAGATAAAGCTCAACTTCTATCACTAAAAAACAAAGTTATAAAGGATATTCAAAGAAGAGGTAAGCATCTAATTATTATTCTAGAAGATAACTTACAGTTAATTATTCATCTAGGTATGTCAGGTGTCGTTAAAATTGTAAATACTTCTGAATACAACAAGATAAAACATGACCATATTATTTTAGAATTATCTAACAACTTAAATCTAGTTTATAATGACCCGCGTAAATTTGGATACTGGCTAGTCAATACTAATAAGATGCCACTAGAACACAAAGTTTTAGCCTCTCATGGAGTTGAGCCTTTAACATATGATTTCAATGCTGAATATTTGATATCTAAATTAAATAAAACCTCTAGAAAGATCAAACAAACTATCATGGATAATAGCATAGTTGTTGGCGTAGGAAACATATATGCTAGTGAAGCATTATTTGATAGTAATATCTTACCCACAAGAGCTTCTAACACCATCACAAAAAAAGAAGCTGAGAGGCTTGTAACTTCAATTAAGAAAATACTTGATAAAGCAATTGCAGAAGGTGGCACAACACTCAAGGACTATAAAAATACAGAAGGTAAACCTGGCTATTTCACTCAACAACTCAATGTTTATGGTAGAGCTAATCAAAACTGTCACATTTGTAGTACTAAAATTGAAAGCTTGGTGATAGCACAAAGGAACACATTCTTTTGTAAAAAGTGTCAGAAATAAAACTATATATTTAGAAAGTACTTATGCACTGAATAATCTTCAGTCAATTCAGGATGAAAACTACTTACTAAAATAGTATCCTGCCTAACTAGTACAGGCGAATTATCAATTTTTATAGTTTTAAATTTGCTGTAGATAAATTAATTTTTTGTTAAGATTTAAAAAAATGTAGAAGCAAAAGAAGAGTTAGAATTAAACATCCAAATTAACAACATTAAGCGCGTTAGACTCAATAAAATTCCTACGAGGCTCAACTTCATCACCCATAAGAGTAGTAAATAAAGCATCAGCTTCAACAGCATCTTTAATTGATACTTGAAGTAGGACTCTATTATCAGGATCCATAGTTGTCTCCCAAAGCTGACCAGGGTTCATTTCTCCTAAACCTTTGTAGCGCTGTACATCATTACCGCGTCTTGCTTCTTTAAGTAACCAATCAATTGCTGACTCAAAGTCATCAACATATTCTTTTTTAGCACCCCTTTCTACATAAGCACCTTTGAAAGAAATATCAGATAACACATCACCATAAGTAACAAGATCTTCATAATCTTTAGTAGTAAAGAAACTATTTTTAACAATATAGTCAGTATCATAACCATTTATATAATGATTAACGCCATAAGAAATAGTTTCTTGACCATCCTCATCTACATCTTTAGTTTCTATAAGTTTAAATCTTTCGTAAGATAGTGCTTTTTGATTACACTTCTCAACAATAGTTTCCCACCATTGCTTGATATCAGCACTTTCATCTACATACTTAGCACCATATGCCATCACTCTGAGTAATTTTTCAGGATATGTTTTTGCATACTTCTTAATTACTTTCTCTGACTTCTGATAAAGCTCATAATAATTAGTTAAAACTTGACCAGAAATAGCATCACCTCCTTCAAGGAAAATAGTTGCACCCTCAAGACCAATGTTTCCAAGATACACTGCTAAAGCATCTTCATCTTTTAGATATGTTTCTTGCTTACCTTTTTTAACCTTATATAAAGGTGGTTGTGCAATATATAAATACCCTCTCTCAACAAGTTCAGGCATTTGTCTATAAAAGAATGTTAAAAGAAGAGTTCTAATATGAGATCCATCAACATCGGCATCCGTCATCAAAATAATTTTATGATATCTAGTTTTATCAGGATTATAGTCTTCTGCACCAATACCACAACCTAGTGCTTTGATAAGAGTAGCAACCTCTTGAGAACCAAGCATTTTGTCGAAACGAGCTTTCTCTACATTCAAAATCTTACCTTTTAGAGGTAGAATTGCTTGAGTTTTACGATCACGAGCCTGTTTAGCTGAACCTCCTGCAGAATCTCCCTCCACTAGATAGATTTCAGATAACGAAGGATCCTTTTCTTGGCAATCAGCTAACTTACCTGGAAGACCTGCGATATCCAAAGCTCCTTTACGACGAGTCATATCACGAGCTTTACGAGCTGCTTCACGAGCTTTTGCAGAGTCTAAAATCTTCTCACATACTATTTTAGCCTCTTTAGGGTTCTCTAAAAGAAACTCTTGTAACTTCTCATTTACTAATGATTCAACAGCAGATTTAACATCTGACGATACTAGTTTATCCTTTGTTTGAGAAGAAAATTTAGGATCTGGAACTTTTACAGATAATACAGCAGCTAAACCTTCTCGTGTATCCTCACCTGTAAGTGTAACTTTAAGCTTTTTATTTAAACCTTCCGACTCAATATATGTATTCATAGTACGAGTAACAGCAGCCTTTAAACCTGATAAATGAGTACCGCCATCGCGTTGAGGAATATTGTTTGTAAAACAGAAAATAGACTCTTTGTAAGAATCATTCCACTGTAATGCAAGCTCAACCTGAATATCATCTTTGATACCATTTACAGCAATAACATTCTCATGAATTGGTTTCTTACTATTATTCAAATATTTTACAAAGGCTATAATACCACCATCATACTTGAATATTTCTGATCTATTATTGATTCTATCGATAAGCTCAATTTTTACACCTGAATTTAGAAAAGATAATTCACGAATTCTTTTCATCAGAATATCATAATCAAAATCAACAAAAGAAAATGTATCTTTACTAGGCTTGAAAGTGATAACAGTACCTTTTTTATCGGTAGCTCCAACTTCTTTAAGTGGAAATTGTGGAACACCATGAACATACTCTTGATAATGCTCGATACCACTACGATATATTGTAAGTTTTAGCTGTTCTGATAAAGCGTTAACTACAGAGACACCCACACCATGTAAACCACCAGAAACCTTATATGAGTTGTCATCAAACTTACCACCAGCGTGAAGTACAGTCAAAATTACTTCTGCAGCTGAACGACCTTCTTCTTTATGAATATCTGTTGGAATACCACGTCCGTTATCTGACACAGATACCGAGCCATCTTTATTTATGATAACTTTAATATCATCACAATGACCAGCCAAAGCTTCATCGATAGCATTATCAACAACCTCAAATACCATATGATGCAAACCACTACCATCATCTGTATCACCAATGTACATTCCTGGTCTTTTTCTAACTGCATCTAAGCCTTTGAGTACTTTAATACTCGATGAATCATAAGCTTTATTTTCAGACATTAACAAGCTCCAATATATATTTATATTTAAAATCTACAATCACGTGATATTATAACACAAATAAACATTTATATTAATTTAGATCAGTAACCTTGTAATAATCATTCAGGGGTTTTCATTTAATATAGAAATGCTAATATAATCTTATACTTTAGATATAAAGCAATTTTTAGAGCCTTGAAAAAGAAAAATATTTTAGTAGTAGTATTGTTAATTGTTGTAATTGCTTCTAGTTTCCTGATCGGAAAGAAATCAGGAATACAAAAAGCAGAGTCAATTCACCAAAGTGAACTTAGAATACTAGAACAAAGTAAACTATCTCAAACACCTGAAAACAGCTTGAATTGTCGCCCTAAGGTCAGTTCAAAAAGAAATAATTATGTTATTGGTTATGGAAGTTTGATGAATAAAGATTCTCGGCAAATAACTGTCCCTGAAGCAACTTATGCGGCACCTGTAATCGTTAGCGGTTTTGAAAGATTATGGGCATCACGTGGTGATAAATCTCATGCTACATTTTTATTGGCTGTGCCAAATAAAGGCTATGTAATGAATGCAATATATTACCAAGCTAACGCATCTGATATTTCGGCAACAGATTTAAGAGAAGCATCATACTGTCGCGTAAAAATACCACACAAAGACATTGTTCCACTAGGTATCAAAAGCTTACCCAAAGGCGACTATTGGATGTATGTTAAAGACTTCAAAGATGCTGAATTTCCGAATAAAGACTACCCTATTTTGCAAACTTATGCTGATGTTTTTATGACAGGATGTTTACAAACTCAAGCAGAATTTAATCTAACAGAATTCGGTAAACTTTGTTTTACAACAACTTATGGTTGGGATTTAGCCAACTGGCTATATGATAGATCAAATCCCCAATACAGTAGATACTCAAAAGACACAGAAAAATATCGTACGCAAATAGATAGTATCATTCATCGCTTAACTTTTGATGATGATCCATTATAATTACCCATAATTTAATTTCTTGCTACACAGTTAAATGAAAATTACTGACAGAAAAATATGTATTGCACCAATGCTAGATTGGACGGATAAGCACTATCGCTATATGATGCGTCTAATAACAAAGCATACTATGCTATATACAGAGATGATTACCTTGAATGCCATAATACATGGTAATAAGGATTTTTTATTAAAATATAATCCTGAAGAAAATCCTGTTACATTGCAGCTTGGAGGATGTGTCCCAGAAGATTTTATAACATGTGGCAAACTTGCACAAAATCTTGGCTATAATGAAATTAATATAAATGTAGGTTGTCCTAGTGAGAGAGTTAAAAAAGGTAATTTTGGCTTATCTCTAATGGCAGAGCCTGAGCTTGTAGCAGATTGTGTCAAAGCTATGAAGGATAATTTAGATATACCTATTTCTGTAAAATGTCGTATTGGCTATGATTATAATGACAGTTATGAAGAACTTTATAACTTCGTCAACAAACAAGTACAAGCTGGTGTTGATTATCTTTGTATTCATGCTCGCAAAGGTTGGCTTAGTGGTCTATCTCCCAAAGAAAATAGAACCATTCCTGAGCTAAAATATAATATTGTTTATAATATTAAAAAAGATTTCCCAAATCTTGAACTAGGCATCAATGGTGGAGTCACAACCATAGAAGATACCCAAGAACACTTAAAGTATGTAGATAGTGTAATGATTGGTCGCGAGGCTTATCATAACCCTATGTTATTTAATGATTTTGATAATTTGTTTTATAATCAGTCGATCAATGACATATCTCCACTTGAAGTAGCTTATGAAATGGCTGAATACATAAAAATCCAGCTAAGTAATGATCCCAATATGAAACTTAACAATATAACAAAACACACATTAAACTTATTTAATGGTTTGCCTAATGCTAAGGTTTTCCGTCGCTATTTAAGTGAAAATGCAACTAAAAAAGATGCTAGCGTAGATACTTTCTTGAAAGCTCTAGAAGTATTTGAATAATATTACGATCTCTACTTCATACTTTTAAGCTGTGTTTGAATTTTTGATGCTGACCATTTTGCAGCCTCTTGATAATCATCTGTTATAGAATTTGTTTGTTTGTCAGAAATCACATATATTTTATCCGTATTACTCTCAAGCTGCTCAGCACTCATATTTGCTAAATCAGTAGGAAGGACTATAAATGCGTGAGGCCCATGAAATCCTATTAATTTACCAAGCTTTCTTGTTTCAAGCTCTTCAGTAGCAGCCTTCTGCTTAAGACTATTATCATCAACTTTGATTCCAAGTCGTTTAGCAGCATGCTCGACATCTTCATTTGTCAAACGACCACTATTCTCACGCTGTGAGAAAACTGCCTTATTGTATGCTAAAAACAATTCTGATCCACCTTGAAGATATGCTTCATTAGCAACTAACGTCGCATAATTTGCAACTTTAGCATCTCTTTTTAATGAAGGATATGCCTTAAAGATAAATTCTGTATCTGGATTTTCTTTAATTAGTTTATTCATTTCTTTTGATATTTGCGCACACTTGCCACATGCATAATCAAAGAATACAACTACTGCTTTTTTAGCATTCTTTGGACCGACTCTAGGAGTTGATTTATCATCCAATAGACTACTCATTACCACAGGAATTGCTATCACTTCTGCATACGATCTAGTATCTTCACTTTTTGTCGATAGCACATCATCTACAGAGGTGGTTGGCTTAGGCCCAACTTGTTGATTAGCACAACTAGATAACATTAAACCTAAGATACTTAATATAAATATAATAAACCTTCTCAAAACCGTTCTCCTTTTTATGAGTAAAATGCAGTACTAAACCTATAATACCTAAGCATTTATTGTAACATCATAATAAAAAATAAAACTATAAATAAATATTCTAACAAAGAGTAGTATATAAATATGCAAGCATCATATGAGTAATTATATTAAATAAATCCTAATAGAAAGTTGACTATAAAAAATTTATCAATTAATTTTGATTCCAAACTGAGAAGCTATATTTTGAACATCCTTTTTATTAATTTTTTTAATGTCATTCGCATTTAAATCTTGAATAGACTTACCATTAATCTTGGTGTTGTTAATAATTTGTTGCGCTTTCTTATCTAAGCCTGCCTGCTTAGCAACTTGACTAGCAACATTTTTGACTGTATCGACATTCAATAGATTCTTCAAAGAAGAGGCATCAACACTAAAGTCAAGTTTATTCAAATCACCAGTAATAACACCATTTAATGTTAAGCTAGGAATTTTCTGAGTAAACTGGTTAAAGCTAACACTTACAATATCAAATTTTAGCTGCAGAGGTATATTGAACACTATATTTCTTACTCCACTAAACTGCCAAGTTCCTTGACCAGATATTGTTAAGCTATTAGCATCTATATTAACCCCTTGAATATTCAAGCCCTTAATTGCTTTACCTGCTACATTCTGCAAATTGAACTTGACAGTATTATCAACATTTAGCTTATTTGAAACAACTACGTTAACATCAACATCACTATTACTCACAGATTTAACATTAATTACTGTTGGCTGACCCAATAACACGGGATTTGTTGATATGTTAGTTATATTAGCATCATAGGTAGTACCTGCATTTTGATAACCTTTTATATCAATGTTTTGAATTACAAAACTAGGATACTTATCACGAAGCATTTCATTTTTTACATTCGCGTAGCCATATACTTTAGCTTGTTGCTTTGGTGTAACTGATCCTGCCTGTTTAGCACCAGTTGTATCATCCTCACTACTAGAACTAAAGTTTGATAAGAACTCTGCTGCTTGCTTAATACCATTAGCAACTTCTTTAGCCTGTTTCGCATTAGCTTCTAACTTTTGAAGATCTACCTGTTGTAAATTTTGACTTGCCTTACCAATACTTTCTATAGCTTTCTTCTTGAATTCTTCTGAGTTTATACTAGCACCATCTTTAGATGTTGCTTTAGTATTGATATATAAGCTAGCTTTCTTTGCTCTTTGTTTATCCAAAGATACTCCAGTAACTATCACATTTTTTAGCGTCAATTGTCTAGTAAGTAAATTTGAAATATTTAGACTTGCTTTCACATTTTCAGCATAGAATCTATCCTTATCAAGATTTTTTGGATCTGCTACGCCTAAACCTTTAATATCAAGACTTGCATTTGTAAAATCTAAACTTAAAGATTGATAATCTACCGTTGCTCCATTTGCTTTAGTCAACTGTTGCTTAATGATATTTGATACCATTGATGTTTCTAAAAGCTTAGGAGAATATATCAAAGCTGTAATAATTAAAGCCACAAGAACAATTCCTGTTAATCTAAATGGCTGTCTAAATTTGCGATTTTGCATTTCAACCCAGTCAACTTTTGCAATATTCTTACCCAAGAAAATCCAGCTAGCTACCTTAACAAAAAAATTCTTGGTAATTTTGTTATATAGTTCAGTACCTGATTGGATAGACGACATTTTTGCAATTATCTTTTTGTATATCTTGGCAATAATAAGGCCAAATATAACACCTAAGATTATTGCTAAAACAAATCCTCCTGCGACAAGATAGTAATCAAATCCTGCATAGGCTAAGACTGGCGTATTAACCATAGCCTTGAAAATCGGTTGTGTAAAACCATCTAGCAAAAACTGTCCGAATGAGAAACTAACTACCTCAAGTACGAATGAAAGCGCCTTTGCGATAATAGCGATAAATACAAACACACCAATATTTATCCTAAAAATTATCACCAATGTTATTACTGCTACAAAGAGTAATGGTGAGTATGAGACTCCTGGAATAAAACCAAACACAAACGCTAATATTGATGTAATTAACAATTGTGTAGGCGTGAGTTTAGAAAAAATAGTCGATTTAATCTTATTAAATATGTAATCAAACATTCCCAATCACCTTATTTTATTTTTAAATTTACCAAATAATATTACTATAATTGCATTTTATTAACGACTTTTTTAGGACTAATCTTTCAGCATTAGAGAGTTTTAGTAAATTATATTTATCTTTAAAAAAATGTAACAACACCATAAATGAAATACTTATAACTATAAAATTATGATATTGAATACTCCATTACATGCTATACCTAAAGAGTTTTCATATATCCAATTCTTTAAGTTTAAATTCTGTTTTTTATTAGAAAAAATAGCGTAAATGAGTTATTATTTGAGATGTTATTTAACAAAAATTTTCGTCAAACGATCAAATAAGGAAGAAAATCAATGAACTTACATGAATATCAAGCTAAAGATCTTTTAGAAAGCTATGGTCTAAAAGTTCAAAAAGGTATCGTAGCTCATAACCCAAATGAAGCTGCTCAAGCATTTGACCAACTTGGTGGTAAATTTGCTGTGGTTAAAGCTCAGGTACATGCTGGTGGTCGTGGTAAAGCTGGTGGTGTAAAAGTTGTTAAATCATCTCAAGAAGCTCGTGAAGTAGCAGAAAGCCTAATCGGTACAAATCTTGTTACTTTCCAAACTGATGCTGAAGGTCAGCCAGTTAATTCTGTAGGTGTATTTGAAGATGTATACCCTGTTACTCGTGAGTTATACCTTGGTGCGGTAGTTGATAGATCTAGCCGTAAAGTAACATTCATGGCTTCAACTGAAGGTGGTGTAGATATTGAAGAAGTAGCTCACAACACTCCAGAGAAAATCCTTAAAGTAGAAGTAGATCCATTAGTTGGTCTTCAACCTTTCCAAGCTCGTGAAGTGGCTTTCAAACTTGGTCTTGAAGGTAAGCAAATTAATGATTTCGTTAAAACTATGCTAGGTGCTTACAAAGCATTTGTTGAGTGTGATTTTGCATTATTTGAAATCAACCCTCTTGCAGTTAGAGAAAATGGCGAAATCGTTTGTGTTGATGGTAAAATCAATCTTGATTCAAATGCTCTTTACAGACACCCTAAATTATTAGCTCTTAGAGACAAATCTCAAGAAAATGCTAAAGAACTTAAGGCTTCTGAGCATGAGCTAAACTATGTAGCTCTTGAAGGTAACATCGGTTGTATGGTAAACGGTGCTGGTCTAGCAATGGCTACTATGGATATTATCCAATTATACGGTGGTAAGCCTGCTAACTTCCTAGATGTAGGTGGTGGTGCTACTAAAGAAAGAGTAATCGAAGCTTTCAAACTAATCCTAGATGATGAAAATGTAAAAGCTGTTTTAATTAACATCTTCGGTGGTATCGTACGTTGTGATATGATCGCTGAAGCAATTATCGAAGCTGTTAAAGAAGTAAACGTAACTGTACCAGTAGTTGTTCGTCTAGAAGGTAACAATGCAGAAAAAGGCGCTAAGATATTAGCTGATTCAGGTTTAACACTAATACCTGCTGATGGTTTAGCTGATGCTGCTGATAAAGTTGTGAAATCACTAGGTTAATAAATTAAAACAGTTAAAAGGATATTAAATAATGAGCGTATTAGTTGATAAAAATACAAAAGTTTTAGTACAAGGTTTTACTGGTAAAAACGGTACTTTCCATTCAGAGCAAGCTATTGCTTATGGTACAAATATCGTAGGTGGTGTGACTCCTGGTAAAGGTGGTACTACTCACTTAGATAGACCAGTTTTTAACACAATGGCTGAAGCTGTTGCAGCTACTGGTGCAGATGCATCTGTAATCTATGTACCAGCTCCATTTGTAAAAGATTCTGCTATCGAAGCAATCGATTCTGGTGTTAAGTTAGTTGTAATCATTACTGAAGGTGTTCCTACTCTAGATATGTTAGTAGTTAAAGAATACTTAAAAGGTAAAGATGTACAAGTAGTTGGTCCTAACTGTCCAGGTGTAATCACTCCAGGTCAATGTAAGATTGGTATTATGCCTGGCCATATTCACCAACCTGGTAAAGTTGGTATCATTTCTCGTTCTGGTACTCTAACTTATGAAGCAGTTGCTCAAACTACTAAGTTAGGCTTTGGTCAATCTACTTGTATCGGTATAGGTGGAGATCCAATCCCAGGTATGAACCAAATCGAAGCTCTTAAACTTTTAGAAAATGATCCTCAAACTGAAGCTATCATCTTAATCGGTGAAATTGGTGGTACAGCTGAAGAAGAAGCTGCTGAGTACATTAAACATAATGTAACTAAGCCAGTTATCGGATATATCGCCGGTGTTACAGCTCCTCCAGGAAAGCGTATGGGTCATGCTGGTGCGATCATCTCTGGTGGTAAAGGTACAGCTGAAGAAAAATTCGCTGCATTTGAAGCTGCTGGTATTGCTTATACTAGATCACCTGCTGAATTAGGTTCTAAACTTAAAGAAGTTACTGGTTGGTAATTTTTATTTTCTAAATATTTTTTCTTCACTTGTATTTCAGTTTTATAATTTCCAAAAATCTAATTTAAAGTGATAACATAGTTTCATATAAGCTATTAACTTACTAGTGAAATTATGTTTAAGAAAATAATTTTATTTTTTAGTCTTACGATACTACTCCTAACTACCAGCATAGGGTATTGTTCATCAGAGAATAGAAACATAAGTCCTGTAACACCAGAAACATTAAAAAATGAAAATCATAAACAAAACAAAGAATGTGGCACACTGTCTACTATCCTTATGACGCCTATCTCAGCAGTAGGTATAGGAGTAGGAACTATTTTAATGGTACCTGTAGGCTTATTGGGAGGAATGGCTGGCGGAGCTATGATGTCCCCGATGATGTTTGATAGTGGTGGCTTAAGTAAAAATTCATTTATACAGCCATTTCAAATAGGTGGAGCTGTTATTTTAGGTGCAGTGTTAGGTGCCGGAGTAGGAGCTGTTGAACTACCATCAATTACAGCATCTAGCCTAACACAGAAAGCAAAAGATAATTGCAATCTCATATAAATACCTAAATCACTTTAATAGAGATTTACTATGATAACATCATAAATCAGTTTCAAATATTCTGTAATCCTTAGAATTACTAAACTTATATTGAATAGAAAAGCGAGAAATAATATGGCAATAATCGAAAAAAATGGTACAAAAATTTTTTATAGTGTTGTTGGTCAAGGATCTCCTCTTGTTATGCTACCTGGATTAACAGGTGATCAAACAATGTGGGGAAGTATAGTTTTAGAATTACAAAAACATTATCAGGTTATTCTAATTGATAATCGCGGAGCTGGTAGAAGTCAAGTTACTCAAGCACCTTTTAGCATCTCAGATATGGCAAATGATGTCATGAGTGTAATTGAAGAATTAACACTAAAAAAAGCTTCTATATTAGGACACTCAATGGGAGGCTACTTAGCTCAAGAATTTGCAATGCAATATCCTGAAAAACTTGATAAATTAATTTTAATGAGCACTCGCTGTAAAGCATCTCCCTTATCAACAATCCAAAGCGAAATAGCATTCCATCTAATAGACAGTAAAATTGACCCTATTGTATTAATTAAAAACTCAATGACATGGTGCTTTGGTGAAACCTTTATGTCAAACGAGAAAAATGTCACCGACTATATTGAGCGCTCTTTAAATCGACAATATCCTACACATTTAGAAGGATTTAAGCATCAAGTACTAGCTATTAACTCCTTTGAAAACAATAGCCTAGAGAAAATACAAGCCCCAACACTAATTATTAGTGGAGAAGAAGATCGAATAGCCCCTATTCCTTATAGTGATTATATGAAAAAACATATCCAAAATTCACAACAAGTAATTCTAAAAAATGTGGGGCATATGCCACATATCGAAGATTGTGATCAAGTTGTTCAACATATAAATGAATTCTTAAATCCTATTTGATTATTTTTATAACTAGCAGATCTTAAAAATCTTCCTTAGCTTCTCTAGAGAGATTGTATTACCTATAAATATTAAAAAATATAAGATGTTATAATAACAAACCATAGATAAAACTAACTTATAAAATCATGCCATCTCCATATAAAAAAACTATTATAATAACCGGTGCAAATAGAGGTATAGGTCTTGGTTTCGTCAAATACTATTTAGCAAAAAACTTTAATGTAATCGCAACTTGCCGTGATCCAGCTAAAGCAAATGACCTAAAAGAACTTTCTAAGAAATATCAAAATCTTATTATAGAAAAACTTGATGTTAGTAGCCCTACAGACCAAGAGCAATTACTTCAGAAATATAAAAGTATAGTTATTGATATATTAATAAACAATGCCGGTATTTATCCTGAAGATCATAAAAAAATAAGCATATCTAATACAGATCCTAGTTGGATAAACAATGCTTTTCAAACAAACTGTTTAGGGGCTTTTTATCTTATTCATAATTTCAAAGATAATCTGCTAAAATCTGATAATCCAATAGTTATCAATATGGCTAGCCAAGCAGGATCTATTAGTCAAACGAAAGCTGGTTTTGGTTATTCATACAGAATATCTAAGGCAGCTCTTAATATGTTAACAAAAACATTTGCTGCTGAATGCCCAGAGATAATTACTATAAGTCTTCGACCTGGCTGGGTTAAAACTAAGATGGGTGGAGATAACGCTACTATAGAAATTAGTGATAGCATTCAAGCAATGACTAATCTTATTGAAAATCTCCGTCATACAGATTCTGGAAAATTTTTAGATGCTCAAGGAAATATTGAGCAATGGTAAAACCTCCTGAAATACTTCTAAATCAACCTTGTTATATTTTAGAATCACTTAAATAGTTGCAAGTTTTATGAATTAAGCTTATAGAGTAGTTTATAAAACTTAAACATATTGCTATTCTTTATCCTAATTATTACTACAACTATAAATAAAATGTCTCTACAAACTATTAAAAAACTATCTATTATTTGCATTATTGGGGCTTTAGTAATGTGGGTTTTATACCCTTTTATTTACTCTATACTTTTTGCAGGACTTTTAGCAATAATACTTGCTCCTCTTCAAGAGTACTTAGAGCAACATATTGGTAAACATAGAAGTAGTTTCCTACTAGTTATGGGGATTCTTCTGTGTATTTTTATTCCTATATTAATTGTTTTATACTATGCTATTTCAGAGATTGTTTCATACTTACAACATCCAGAAACACTTTCTCAAACTTTTACTAAGCTTGGTGATTCTATAGGTAAAATTCCTTACATAGGAAGCATCCTTCAAGAACATTTTGACAAACTAATAAAGGCAATTAACGATGATAGTGACACTATAATCTCTAATTTAGGTCAAATATTACCTAAAGTTAGATACGTAGGCTCAACGTCTATAAGCTTTATAACAGATTTTTTAATTACACTTCTACTGGTATATCAATTCCTAGTTAGTAGCTCTACTCTAGAGAAATTTGCAAAAAAAATAGTACTTAAAGACTTTGATGATAGTGATAGTTTCATATCTACAGCAATTATTACAACTCGTAGAGTAAGTTTAGCAATTTTTCTAACCGCATCACTTGTTGGTACTGTTATGGCTATGACATTCTTATTTACAGATATGCCAACACCAATTTTACTTGCATTTACCGTAGCTATAGCATCTATGATTCCATTTATGGTTGGCATTGTTTATATACTTATCGGAGCTAGTGTATTTATAGTATATGGCGCTACTAAAGCTATTATTATATTAGTGGTTGGTTTTGCTCTAAATATTTTTACTGATAATATTATGCAACCGAAAATCATTAATAAACAAGTTGAGCTTAGTTTCGCTGCTTCATTAATAGGTATACTAGGAGGAATCCAAGCTTTTGGTTTTATCGGAATATTTCTTGGACCTGTAATATTTAATGTTACATTTGTAGGTATAGAAAAACTTATGAAAAATAGTAAGTAATATTATTTTTAAAGTGCTGGAAAAGCATCAAAACTATGAGCTGATGCTAAATTTTCATCCCAATTAGCTTTACTAGCCATAAATATATTAGCTGTCGGCTTAATATCTACTTTATCATCTAGACTACCTGCAGGCACTACTACTAAATTAAATTCTGATTGCTCAAAAGGTAATGCCGAACCACATTCACTACAAAAACTTTTTGTATGATGTGATCCAGGTAGTTTATATTTTTTGATTAACTCTTGACCAGATTGCCAATTTAATTTTGCATTTGATGAAAACAAATTAGCGGCATGAGCTGAACCAGTATCTTTACGACAATGCTCACAATGACACAAAAAGAAACTTTCAAAATTACCATTAATTTCAAATTGAACAGAATTACATAGGCATGAACCTTTGAATGACATATTTACCTCGATTAGATTATTAATTTATATAAGAGCGAAAATTATATTCCATCTATATTAGATATCAATAGCGACTAAGGCTTTTTAGCTATTAAAAGTAAATTTAGCAATAGCTTATTAATGATTTATATTTAGTATTTAGTTAAAATGAATTTACCCTCTATTTTAATAAAATCAAAAATGGAACCTCTTAAACATCCTCGAGGACTCAAATTTTTATTCTTTGCTGAAATGTGGGAACGTTTTAGCTTCTATGGACTATCAGCTATCTTAATCTTATATATGACTCAGAGACTAAACTTCACAGATGCTAATGCAGCTTTAGTCTTTGGTAGTTATGTTACATTCCTATATATCACTACAGCAATTGGTGGAATCTTAGCAGATAGAATCATTGGTTATAGACGTTGTGTTTTAATCGGTGGAGTATCTATAATGACTGGACATATAATTATGGCATTATCTGGATCTAGTAATACAGCATTATTTTTAGGGTTAGGTTGTATTTCTGCCGGCACAGGTTTCTTTAAGTCCAATGTCTCTACAATGGTTGGTAGACTTTATGATGATAGAGAGTCTCTACGAAATAGTGGTTTTGCTTATTTTTATACAGGTATTAACTTTGGATCTGTTCTAGCTACCTTTATAGTTGGTTTTGTCGGTGAGAAAATTGGTTGGCATTATGGTTTTAGTTTAGCCGCTTTTGGAATGGCTCTGGGTCTAATATGTTTTGAACTTGGTAAAAAATATTTTCCAAAAAGCTGTGATGAACCAAACTATGAAGTTATGCAAAGAAAACTTTTCTTAGGTTTAAACGTTTGGCAAGTGATTATCTTATTTGTGATATTTTCAGCATGCATTTTTGCTTATTTAATAGCTCACCCTACTCAATCAATGATAATTATTTCATTATCTGGAATTGTTCTGTTGATTTATCTAATATCTCTTTGGAAATCTCTTGGAAGCAGTCAAAAGACTAATATTGCAATTCTTCTAATATTATCTATTTTTATGCTTTTCTATTGGTCATTGAGTAACCAAACTTCTATCAGTATTCCTCTATTTATCAAGCATAATATTGAACTTAATATCTTAGGTTTTAATATGCCTGTTACTACAGTTATGGCAACACAACTAACCTTATTAGTTATAATTACCCCTTTCTTTGGTGTTTTATGGCAAAAACTAAGTCAAAAAAACAAAGAGCCCTCTGATGAATTAAAATTTGTATTTAGTTTAGTATTTCTCGCATTATGTTTCCTATTCTTAAGCATAGCTGGATCTATAGCAGCTCAAACTGGACATGCTAATGTAATATGGCTACTACTGTGTTACTTAATGCTTGTTTTTGGTGAGCTGTGCATTTCACCAGTTGGTTTAGCCTTGGTTACTCGCTTAGCTCCTGAGCATCTAAAATCAACAATGATGGGAGTATGGTGGACAATTAGTGCTTATGCTGGATTCTTTGGTGGTGTAATTAGCTCACACATTGCAGTTGGTAAAAATACCCCTGCAAGTAGCTTTGCTTCAGGATATTTTAAACTTTTTATTGCAGCAACTATCATGGCTGTTATATTATTGGCATTAACCCCAATATTAAAAAAACTTACTAAGACAAAGGTATAAAAATGATTTTAATTGCAAATGATGAGGGTCGTGGTGGCGTACCTGAAGCCTTTAAACGTCTTCAAAGCAAAGAAAATGGTCTACGAGCTATTATCGAAGGTATCAAACTTGTTGAGAATGATACAACAATAACTACTGTAGGTAGAGGATCATGGCCTGATATATTAGGTAATGTAACACTAGATGCTTCTGTAATGGATGGAGATGATCTACGTACAGGATCTGTTGGAGCTCTAAAAGGATATGCTAACGCGGTAGAGGTAGCATACCAAGTAATGGAGAGACTTGATCATGAACTATTAGTTGGTGAGGGAGCAAATCGTTTTGCTAATGAAATAGATGCTCTAAAAGTTGATAACTTAACACCTGAAATTAAAAAACAATGGCAAAAACATTTAAATAAACATCTTTCAGCTGAACAAAAAAAGAACTTCCCAAACATCCCTCTTATAGGTGTAAGTAAATTTGCTGTTGACCCTGAGAAGGTTTTTGATACTACTGTATATCTATCAAAGGATCATAAAAATACTATCTCATCTGCTACAAGCACTTCTGGTTGGGCTTGGCGCTATCCTGGTAGATTAGGTGATAGTCCAATTATTGGCGCTGGCTCATATGCTGACTCTCGATATGGAGCTTGTGCTTGTACACATACTGGCGAGATGGCAATTCGTTGTAGTACTGCTAGATCTGTAGTTTTATATATGAAAATGGGAATGTCTGTAAAAGATGCTGTGTTAGAAGCTGCTAAGGACTTGCGCCATCTTAAAACTGGATACTTAGATGAGCTAACAATTCATGCAATTGATAATCAAGATAACTATTATGTTGCAAGTTTCAAAGGTAGCGAACCAGTCTTTTATTGGGTTTGGACTGATGATATGGAAGAACCAATTAAAAAACAAGCTGAATTAATATCGTAGTTATTTACTTTTCTTAATACATCTATTTAAAATAGATATATTCAAATAAAATGCTCTTGTAAATGACAAAATTACTTTTATCAGTTTTTACTATATTAATATCGCTTAGTATTTCATTCTCAGCAGAAAAAGATTATATGGGGATGTCAAAGGATCAAGTTAAAAACTCCATTCAAACAATGAAAATTTATGATGCTTCATTGACATACCCATATCCAACATGGTTTAGCACAGGTCTAATTGGAGATGTCTATAGAAGTCAAAAAGGGATTAGTTTTTTATATGAACAAATACCTACAGGACAGAGTTTTGATGATTGGAAAGAAATATATACCATATCAGGATTATATGACAAGGAAAATAAGCTTAGTATATCTCAATATGCTAACTATGTTCTATCTGGGTTTGTAAAGTCATGTGGTAAAAATGTTAAAATTCTAAATACTGCAAAGACAGAATCTTCAAGTATGTCAATTTTGCTATGTGGATCTTTATCAAATAAAAATATAAAAGCCTATAATAACAATCCTGGTGAGGTAGCTATTTTTAAATTTATTAAATTCAAAAATACTATAATACAAATTGGTCAAGAATGGAAAACTAAATCATTTGATGCTACTAGTATTAATCAAGCAGATTTTTTAGAAAACACCTACAAATACGTTAACAGTAAGGAGGCATTTTCAACCGCGTTCAAAGAGATTCATAAAAATGTTAGTGTTACTCAAGCTATTTCAAAACCATATTAACTTTAAGAACCTATAACTCTATACCCAAACCAATCAGGTTTTAAATCATATTTTTCATCACTTGGACTTAGATGAATATATTTACCACCTACGGAACTAATCTCTAAACAATCATCAACTTCCATAAGATTATCTTTATGCTGATGTAATGAGTTTTTTAGCAAAGACTTCTTAGCTTTTTCTTTTGCCCCTGTTTTATCTGCAGCAACAAATAATGCAAACTCATGTAGCTCATTTAGTTTAGATTCATCATAACCACCAAGATTGACAAAATATAATTTTTTATCAAAGTTTTGAGGTTTATCTTCTATAGATATCTTATAACCATCTGCTCCTTTAACAGCTTTATAACTATCTAGATGCAACCCTTTAATAGTTCCAAACCAATTTTTTCTAAGTTGTTCATAAGTATCTTCGATAGTATCTCCGATTACAAACTGTATATCATGTAACTCTATATTTGCTTTTGGTGCACTCCCACCAAGATAAACTATAAATAATTGACTCATTAAATTCTTCCTATGTTTTGTAATTTTAGTTATTAATAATCATTATGTTTAGGATTTATCTTTGATGTAAGAATATGATCTTGCCACTTCCCAGCTATCTTAAGATAAGATTTTGCAATTCCTTCTTTTTCAAATCCAAGTTTTGTTAATAGTTCTGCACTTCGGCTATTTGATGGTAAATAGTTTGCCATAATCCTATGTAAATTTAATCCCTCAAATACATAATCAATAGCTACTTCTAAAGCTTCTTTCATAAGTCCCATGCCCTGATATTTTTCTGCTATAGAATACCCAAGATTACATGCTTGAAATGGCCCATATATAATATTTGTGAAGTTACAAACACCTATGACAACATTCCTATTTTCATCAAAAATAGTAAATCTCAAAGCCGAACTAGTTTTAAAATCTTGCTGATTTTGATCTAAGGTTTTAGAAAAGTTTTGTAATGTAAAAAAGCTATCTTTCCTTATTGGTTCCCATGGTGCTAGATGTTCTTTATTTTCAACATAATAATCTAATATTAATTGAGCATCTTTTGAATCTGAAATTTCAAGAATTGTCCTATTTGTTACCAATTTCATAATCACTGATGAACTTTTATACTTTAGATATTTAAGTATAACACCTAACTAAATATAATATATATCATGATAATTTGCTTGTTCTCAACAAATGACAACCCTAGAAATCTGTATAGATAACCATCAATCAATTGTTAATGCTCAAAAAGCTAGTGCTGATAGATTAGAACTATGTTCTGCACTTGGAGTTGAAGGACTTACTCCCTCTCCTAGCTTAGTTAAGTTTGCCAAAGATAATTTCACAGGTTCGCTTCAAGCTATGATCCGTCATCGTGCAGGTGATTTTTATTATGATGAAATAGATCAGCAAATTATGCTCGATGATCTAAAAACAATGCTTGAACTAAATGTAGATGGAGTTGTAATTGGTGCTTTAACTAAAGAAAACAAGATTAATAAAAAATTCTTAGAACCATTTATTGAACTTACAAAAAAAGCTGGCAAAGAACTAACTTTTCATAGAGCAATTGATTTAACAACAGATATATACACAGCTACGCAAGAAATCATCAATCTAGGCTTTGATAGGATTCTAACATCAGGAACAGCTACTAATGTAATAACTGGTTTAGAAATTATAAAATCACTACAAGAAAAGTTTGGGAGACAAATCCAAATCATGCCCGGTGGTGGAATTAACTCAAATAATGTAAAAGAAATACTCGAAACTACAAAAATAACAAATATTCACTGCTCTGCTTCTAAAAAAATTTTGCGAGATACTGACTCTATAGCATTCCCAGCTTCCGCCTTAGAAATTAAAATTAGTCAGATTGATGAGATTACTAATATAAAGTCACAAACAATTAACTTTTAGATAACTTAATAACTCTATATTTCAGAACAAATATCAATATAACACCAAATACTGATGCTATTATTCCTGATATAATGCTACTTGAGTAAGATAAACCATATGCTATAGGCAGCCCTCCTAAAAAAGCACCTAAAGCATTTGCTATATTAAATCCAGCCTGACTCATAGCTGAACCAAGCATCTCTGCTCCTTTAAAAACTCTTATTAACAGTGTTTGAATTGAAGGAGCTAAACCAAATGCAAAAAAACCAACAAGAAAACTTATAACAATAGAAATAACCTTATAATCCACAAATAAATAAGCTAATAATAAAGCTAATACCAATCCAATTAAACTAATAACTGTTGCACCTAGTGCTCCTTTTTTATCTGTTAATTTGCCACCATAAATATTGCCACAAAACATCCCTAATCCAACAAGAAACAATACATACGGAATAGTATTTTCTGATATATGAGTAATATTTGTCATTATTGGTGAAATATAGCTAAACCAAGCAAATAAACCAGCAAAACCAAATGATACAACTCCAAATGCTAACCATGTATTTAACCTCATTAGCGCTTTTATATTTGAAGATTCATTATCTTCATGAAGCTCTTCGTTATTTAGATTAACGTGAGGTATCCACATCACAGTAGTAATTACTGTAATCACTCCTATAAGACCCACAATAATAAATGCCATCTGCCAACTTGTTACTAGTGATAAATGTGTTGCTAAAGGTACCCCAAATAGATTGGCAATTGTTAATCCCATAAACATTAATGCTATTGCTTGAGATTCTTTACCTTTATTAGCAACTTTCATAGCAACAATGGCACCAACACCAAAAAATGCACCATGAGGTAAACCTGATAGAAACCTAGTAATCAACAAAAAATCATAATTAGTTGCAAAAATAGATAAACTATTAAAAATAGCTAGCATAATACTTAATGCTATCAACAAAAATCTCGGACTAAATTTTTTTGAGAAAAGTACGAGAGCTGGAGCACCTACTACAACACCCACAGCATATATGCTAATTGAATGTCCAGCTTCAGAAATACTAATATTAAAATACTCCGATACTTGAGGCAAAATCCCCATCATCACAAACTCTGTAATGCCTATTGTCAATGCTCCTAACATTAATGGAATCAAACTTTTTTTCATAATACGTACCTATAATATTTATTTGAACTAATATCTTCTCAAAAAAATATGAGTTGCTCTCATTATACTTTTTATATTTTTGATGATAATATCATAATTTATAAAAAGACTTTTTATTAAAGCTAAAAAATGGAAATGTTACACGAGCTACGACTTTTTATAGCTGTAGTTGATCATGGAAATCTTTCTGCAGCTGGAAGGCAATTTCATTTATCTCCAGCTAGTATAAGCAACAAAATAAATTCTTTAGAAGAGTATTATCAAACAAGATTACTGATTAGAACAACAAGAAAAGTTGAGATTACAAAAGCAGGAGAAGAATTATATAAATCTGCAACTAAAGTATTAGAACAACTAGACTGTATAAAAGAAGATATTCAAAATAAAAAAGATAATATTGAAGGGCTTATCAAAATAACTATGCCTTTTGATCTAGGTGAACAATTCATATTGCCAATATTAGAAAAATTTAGTCAAAATAATCCTAAGATCAAATATGATATTTTCCTTACTGACGATGTTGTTTCATATAATCAATTTCCTTTTGATATTGCTATTAGACATGGTAATTTACCTAATAGTAACTTTATCGCAAAAACATTAACCAAAGATTATAGAGTATTATGTGCAAGTCCTGAATATTTAAAAAAAGCAAATATATCTAATATTAATGATATAAATATATTATCCAAATGTAATTTCATAACTCTTAAAATAAATTCTTCAACTATTACAAACTGGTACTTAGTTGATTCTAACAACAAACATAAAATTAATATTAATCCATCTTGTATCGTTAATAATGGTTATATAAGTCGAAAGATGTGCATAGGAGGCTATGGAGTAGCTTCTAAATCATTATTAGATGTAAAAAAAGATTATGAATTAGGCAAACTTATACATATATTGCCAGATTATAAAGTCATTCTTAACCCTAATGATAAGCCTGAAAATATGATAAGTATTTTATATCCTTCTAAACAATTTCAAGCTTATAGAATAAGAATGTTAAATGAGTTTATAATAGATAACTTCCCGAAACTCAAAAGTTAGAAACATTACTCAAACTTAGATATAATTCTCCCTAATTAAATTAGTTAGCTATAGAAGTATGATAAAAAATATATTCTTTGACTTAGACGGCACACTTGTTAATACAGTTGGTGACCTAACAGTTGCAACAAATACCATGCGTAAACATTTTGGACTTGAGCCGGTATCTGAAGATGTCTTAGCTAGTATTATTGGCAAAGGCTACCCTACTACTGTTAGAAAAATTTTAGCATTAGATTTCAATGATAATGATTATATTGAATCTATCGCTGATACAGGTGTCAAAATTGTCAGTCAAACATACAAAACCCTAAATAGTGCAAATAGTAGAGTATATCCCCATGTCATTGAAACTTTAGATTTCTTAAAGCAACAAGGTATCAAAATGGCTGTTGTAACAAACAAACATGAAGATGATGCCATACAGTCTCTAACTCATTTAGGTTTGATTGACTATTTTGAAGTAATTGTCGGTGGAGATACTACAACCAGCTACAAACCATACTCAGAACCTCTCCTGTTTGCTATGAATAAGCTAAATGCTAAAACCGAAGAGAGTTTGATGGTTGGCGATTCTATGAATGATTATTTATGTGCTAAAGAGGCAAATGTAAAAACTATAATGGTAAGTTATGGTTATCATAATGGTGTAGATCTAGAAGCTCTAGATAGCTTTGCATATTTTGATGATTTTGCAGCAATTAAAAACCTTGTCAAAGAAATAAATTCGCATTAATAATTAGTAGTTTCAAAAATAAACCTCTTAAGAAGGTAATTTCAAAATTTCACTTGAACAAGCACTATGTTATAATTTTGCCATAATCGTATTTTGAAGAACTTTTTAAAATGGCAACTCATCACAAATTAATAATTTTAGGATCCGGCCCTGCGGGATACACTGCAGCAATCTATGCAGCTCGTGCAAACTTAAACCCTGTAATTATCACAGGTATGCAACCAGGTGGACAACTTACAACTACTACAGATGTCGATAACTGGCCAGGTGAAGCTGATGGTATCATGGGCCCTGAGCTTATGGAAAAACTACAAAAACAAGCTGAGAGATTCGATACACAAATCACATATGACACAATTAACTCCGTAGATCTACAAACTAGACCTTTCAAGTTAGTTGGAGAGATTGAAGAGTATACTTGTGATGCTCTAATTATAGCTACTGGTGCTACTGCTAGATACTTAGGTTTAGAATCAGAAGAAAAATTCATGGGCAAAGGTGTATCTGCTTGTGCTACTTGTGATGGATTCTTCTACAAAAATAAAGATGTTGCGGTTGTAGGTGGTGGTAACACTGCTGTTGAAGAGGCACTATTTTTATCAAACATTGCTAAATCTGTAACCTTGATTCATCGTAGAGACTCGCTTAGATCTGAAAAAATCCTAATCGACAAGCTAATGGAAAAAGCTGAGAATGGTAATGTAAATATTATCTGGGATACTACATTAGAAGAAGTTCTTGGTGATGATATGGGTGTAAATGCACTACGTGTTCGAAATGTCAAAACCAATGAGGAATCTCAAATTGATGTAATGGGAGTATTTATTGCTATCGGTCACACTCCAAATACTGGTATATTTGAAGGTCAGATTGAAATGGAAAATGGCTATGTCAAGGTAAAATCTGGTCTAGCTGGCGATGCTACTCAAACAAATATCAAAGGCGTATTTGCTGCTGGAGATGTAGCTGATCATATTTACAAACAAGCAGTAACTTCTGCAGGTACTGGCTGTATGGCTGCACTAGATGCTGAAAAGTACTTAGATAACCTAAATCAATAATTTCAACTCATCACTAATTAAATATCTATTACTTGGTTTTATCTAAAAATTTTAATCCTTTAAGTATTGGCCATAATGTACATAATGCCAAAGCTGCTAATACATAAAACCATCTATTACTAGGTAACGGCTCTAAATAGTTAACCATAAAGAATATTGTATATATAAACATAACCACTAGACCAGATAAACCATAAGCAACACCTTGTATTTTACCCTGTAAAGTTATCGGCGTATTTTTTTGTGCTATAGTAACAATTATCACCCATGATGATATAAACACACCTGCTACTAGATAATACAAAATAGCAAAAGCTATACTCTGGTTTAATCCTAACAATAAATACATCATAGCTGATGCACTCATAGAAAAAGCTAGAGTTAATTTTGGCGACATTTTTTCTATCATATATGGCAGTAAAATATTCCCAATAATAAAACCTACTGAAAACGCCACTTCTATTAGTCCAAATTCCAAAGACGACGCATGAAGAATATTCTTCGCGTATGGAGATATGAAGATTGGAGCAATCATATATATACAAGTCATACTAACTTGAGCTAAATAACACCAATATAGCGATATATTTTTGCTAAGGTAGTTCATAACTTCTTTCCAATTATCTACAAAATTCCCTTTTTGATTTTTTACAATTCTCTTTGGCACAATCATAAAACTACACAAAGTAGCAAAAATACTTCCAGCAAGCATTATTATCATAATCTGGTGCATATCGAAATACGCCACTAAGATCCCTCCTAAAGACATTCCAATAACCATACCAAATTCAAATAGTCCATCCATCGTACTATTTGCATACAATAGAACATCATCATTAGGAAATAGCTCTCGCGACATTATCATCATTGCCGGCATAAAAAATGCTAATATAATTCCCCATATACTTGTAAACAAATATACTAGAGTTAAAGAGTCTAAATTACCCAAAAATACAAATGATGAAAGTAATATAACTCGAAAGACATTTACTAGAACTATAATTATTCTTCTAGGTATAAGGTCAGCAAAATAACCGGTAATTGGAGATAATATTACTCCAAAAATCCACCAAGTAAGCATAAACAACATTATAACTTCAAGGTTATTCTTTAGAGTTAACAAATGCCAACTTATAGATATATACGCGATACCTACCACAGTAGCATTAAATAAAGTCATCACACAAGCATAGCTAAAAGAACTATTACTAAATAGTCTACTTCTAGCTTTAAAATAATTAAGCATACTAATACCTATCTAAAATAAGATTTTTAAAAAAGTCATAAGACTAAATTAATCACTGAAAATGCAGACATAAATAATCTAAGGAGATTCTATATTAAAAATATTTATAAGCAAGATGAAAGTATGGCAATACTGATGTAATTTATATTTCAATATCTGGATACAACTCACGAAGCTTTTCATCTGTTACACCAAAAACTGAAAAAGGGTTAATACCCATTGAAAACTCAACTCCATAAAATGGTTTCAATTCATACTCTCTATCTAAAGGATATTCGACATTATCTGCAATACTCATTAATTTGATAATCTTGTTCATTTCCTCCGACTCAGAAAATGCGTTGTTAGCCCTAGATAACATAAATGGAATCTGTGGATATAATCCAAGCAATTGAAGATTCATATGATTAGTAGCCCAGTTATTATTTGTTTTAGAAACGATTAATGAATTAGAAGCAGACCTTATAATATCAAAATTAATTTTAAACGCATCACCTTTTGATAATTGTAAAAGTTCTTGTTTAGGTAAACTAGGCTCACTACCTTTTAAGATAGGTATCGCTTCAATAAATGAACATGCAACAAAACATTTTTTTGGACTAAGTGGATAATATATTACTGTTTCTGGGTTATCAAGAAAGCCTGTCATATATACTGGATTATCTGTTCTAACAAAGTAATCATCTTCAGCTGCTTCAAGAATAATCCAATTTCTATTCGCTATATATTGATTATCCATACACCATTGGCAGCCTATAATTTCTTCTTTATATAGCTCACTATTCCCACCATTCAATTCTTCAAGCTTATCTCTATATTTAAAAAAACTTGGTGTCCTTACCGCTTGAGTAATAATAAATTGTCCCCACTTCATCCTCTCATTAGAGGATAAAGCTTCATTCTGTAATAATTTATCATAAAGGTGCTTTACTTGATTTTCAAGCTCAACATCAAGACGATCCTCAAGTGTTTGTGAATATAGATGATATTCAAATCCCCATGCAGTCTTGCCTATATCTTTATTTGCTTCAACAACCTTTTTTCTATTTTTGCAATAGTAATAATAACTATAATGCCAACCATTCTCCTCACTAGTCCAATGTCTATTGGAAAAAACCGGACTAAAATGATTTCTATCGGTTAACTTTTTCATAAGAATTAATTAGGATACCAAAAATGATAATATATATAATAAGCTCTTATAGCTTCTATATCAAACGAAACCCCATACTGCACATGCACATCAGCGACAAGTAGTTTCAAAAACAAATGATTAGAAAATAAAACTGTTTGAACGAAGTTAGTTTTTTATTTTCGATTTGTTTTAAACTACGATAGCGTAGTGCTAGGCAGTTTTGCATACTTTTTCTGCCATGAAAAAAGTATGTCGCTATAACTTACGCAGTAAGTAACGAAATAAAAACACAAAACAATGTTCTGTCACTACAATAACTAAACAAGTTATAATTTGTATATTTAAGGTTAACGTCCCCTCAAAAAGAAATTATCTAATTGTGCAAAATTAAGCTTTACCCAAGTTGGGCGACCATGATTACATTGACCAGAATTTTCAACAGTTTCCATTTGTCTTAATAGATGATTCATTTCTGGGATACTCAACTTATCATTTGCTCTAACTGCAGCATGACAAGATACTGTAGCTAAAATATGATTTAAATAAAACTCGACACTCTTTGTCTTACCAGAAGATGTAAGCTCTGTAGCTACATTTGATATTAGATTTTGCACATCTTTATCTTTGACATATATTGGCGTTGAACGCACTAATACTGCATCATCTGCTACTACTGATATTTCAAAGCCTAGTCTCTCAAACACTTCGATGTTCTCATCAATCGTTGCGACTATATTACTTGATAATCTGCATGTTAAGGGCATTAATAGATTTTGCTTAAACTTAGCAGTATCTGCATGCCAAGTTTTTTTCATCTCTTCATAGAGTATTCTCTCATGTGCTGCATGCATATCAACAAGCACAACACCATCTTCAACTTGTGAGAGTATATATATACCATGAATCTGACAGATAGCTTGTCCTAAACCACTAGCTTTTGGCTTTTGTGATATATTAATTTCATTTTCTTGAGTGTTTTGATTATTAAAATACCTATCTAATATAGTCGCACTATTATCTTCTTCTTTATCATCTTCAATATTGATATCTAAACTCATATTACCAATATTAAGAGGATTATTAGTACCTTTAGATTCTTGGTATGTATTGTTTTCACTAAAACTAGAAGTTTCAATCTCGATATCTGCACTTGTCGTTATTGCTTTATTAACTGTACCAAATAGAAAATCATAGATAAATTTTTGGTTTCTAAAACGTACTTCACTCTTAGCTGGATGAACATTTACATCTACCTCTTTATAATCCATATCAAGATAAAGTAGAAATGCTGGATATCTATTACCATACATTACATCTTTATAAGCATTTTTTATCGCATGAGTGACAATCTTATCTTTGATAATACGCCCATTTATATAGAAACTCTGCATATCTGCTCTAGCTCTATTAAATCTAGGACTAGCCACCCACCCCCATAAATGAGCATCACCAACTTCTTTATCTATATAGATAGCATTCTCAATAAAATCACGACTATACAAATCTAAAACACGATTATATTTTAGTTGCGCATCTTCTGCTAATAATAGATCTTTGACTTCTTTACCATTATGAATAAGTCGAAAAGCTATACCAAAATAGCAAAGCATATATTTCTTAAGTAAATCAGAAATATGTAAAAACTCGGTATTGTCTTTCTTTAAAAACTTACGTCGAGCCGGAGTGTTATAAAAAAGCTCACAAACCTCAATAGTTGTCCCAGTCACATGTGCAGCTGGCACAACCTCTCTAGTTTGGTTATTGATTTGCCAAGCATCATCTAAATCCTGATGTTTTGAGATAATCTTTAGCTTTGAAACAGATGCAATACTCGCTAGAGCCTCACCACGAAAGCCCATACTTGCAACAGATTCTAACTCTTCAAGGGTATAAACTTTACTTGTTGCATGAGGTGCTAAAGCTAATTGTAAATCATCCTGTGTAATCCCTCTACCATTATCTCTGATTCTAATTAAAGATTTACCACCTTCTTGAATTTCTATAGTAATAGATGTTGCTCCAGCATCTATAGAATTTTCGACTAACTCTTTCACTACAGAAGAGGGTCTTTCTATAACTTCCCCAGCAGCTATTTGATTGGCTAAATCTTCAGGTAATAATCTTATTTGGCGATAATTTTGCTTAGAATACATAGATACTCTATCATAAAGGATCTTTTACAAAATCTCTTGTTGAACACTCCTTCCATAGCTCCTGATCGATAATCTTGCCAGACTTATCTTGATATGGATAGATTTTATCTTTCGTTAGACCACATTCCCATTTTATTTTATTAGCTTGGGATTTAGGTATTCTTTGCCAGTATTCATCTTTACCTAAAAATCCCCAAAAAGCTCTAACATAAACTTTATCGCCATCTTCTATAGTTTGAGCTTTGACATGATAAAATTTACCATCATGTGGATTTAGTACAGATCCTTCAGTATAAACAGATCCTTTTCCATGTGATTTATCAGCAGAACCTGATTTTTTAATATCCCAGACAAATTCTAACCCTTGATATGTATCATGTCCACTAGAGTAATCATATTTATGTCCATAAGCATCACCCTTACCACAATTTTTACAGTAGACCATAGGTGGGTGAATCTTACCATCATCAACATTTGCTAGTGGTACAAACATTTTAGCATTTAAACTACCATGGTCATTAGTATAAGCATGAATTACACCAACATTTGTATTTGTAGCATCATCCCTCTGTAACCAGTAGCCATTAATATTTGATCTATCAAATTTCGCATAGCTAGTCATAGCCACTAAAAAACCAAAAATTAGAAAAGTAATTTTTTTAATCATTGTAGAAATTTGTTATGACTTTTAAGATAAAGTATAAAGAAAAATTGTAATTATACAAACTTAATTAGACAGGACTTTTAACACCAAATTGCTCAACAGGATAGTTAGTACAAATAGCAGTAACTTTCTCATCTTTATTTACATATTGTCCATCAGCAGTTACGCCACAGTCCGCTTTAACTTTTTCATAATCAGCTTTTGTGATTCTTTGCCAGTAAGCCGCCTTACTACCTAATTCTTTGCCCCAAACAATATAAGCTGCTTTTGCATACATTGTTCTGCCTGCATCTTGAACTTGTGCTTCCGATGCATAAACTTTACCATCATTTGGATTTATTACACCACCATCTTTATATACATCACTACTTTGACCAGCAACACCTGTACTTGATTGTGGTTGCATATTGCCTGCAAACACAAAACCTTGTAGAGGGGCATTTTTACCTTTATAGCTAAAGCCATTGTAAGAACTGTTTGAACAGTTATTACAAGTTGCTCTTGGCTTAGCCGGCTTACCAGATGCATTTACATTCATTAATGGAACTACGATTTCCATCTGTAGCGTACCTTTCTTGCCATACTCATCATTCTCTGCATAATAAGTATGAATAATACCTTCTGGCATTCCTTTGCCAGCATCTGGATCTTCATCAAATTGTACCCAGTAACCTTCTGGTGATAAATTAACACCTCCTGCATCATCTGCATAAGAAAAACTTGTCGCACCAAACGTTGCCAAAGCCATTAATGCTAAAATTTTAGTTTTTTTCATTATTTCTCCTTTAATTCTTCTTTAAGATTAAATATAAATTTTCTTTCTTAATCTCTCGATACTAACAAAGATAATATTTTTATTCAAATATATACAAGACATTATTAGCATTTTTATAAATAAAGCTTATAATTAATTCTAATATTAAGTAATTAAAATTGTACATTCTTGCAAGGAAAAATCATAACGAATTTTGGTGGCAATATCTCTGTCAAACTTACAAATGGCGAGAAAGTTTCGGCACTATTACGAAGCCACTTAAAAGGTGAACTCACTGTTGGTGATAATGTAGAATTAGAATATACAAATTCAACATATGTCATTAGTAAATTACTTGATAGAAAGAATCTAATTTCTCGTCCAAATCAATATCAGCGTAAAAATAAAAATATTGCCGCAAATATTGATAATGCTGTAATAATTATTGCACACTCTCCAGCACCAGTTGAGCACTATATTGATAGATATCTAGCTGCATTACATAATAGTATTATAGAACCTATTATTGTTATCAATAAGATAGACAATCAAACAGAAGAATATAAAAAACATATTCAAAATCTAGCAAATGTTTACCAAGAAATTGGCTATAAAGTTTTTTATATATCTGCACAAAACAATATAGGAATTGATAACCTTCTTGAAGAACTTAAAGACAGAACATCTATATTCTTAGGCCAATCTGGTGTTGGCAAGTCTGAAACATTAAATACAATACTAGGTGAAAAAATCACTGCAACAACTGCTGTATCAGATTCTACCAAAAAAGGACGTCATACTACTACATGCTCTACTTTGTACGAGATAGATGATACCACTAATATAATCGACTCTCCTGGCATAAGAGAATTTGGACTTTGGCATATCACAAAAGAAGAGCTTTTTGATGGTTTCTTAGATTTCAAAAAATATAAAGGGATGTGCCAATTCAGAAATTGCTCACATGAAGAGGGATCTAAAGGTTGTCAAATTGTCGAGCAAGTTAAACAAGGTCATATTAACCCTGTTAGATTTAAGAATTATCATCGAATATTAGCAGAGATCAAATCATAACTATAATATTCAGGATCTTAAAATATATTTAAAATCATGCATCTATAGGTATTTCAATGAATTCACAAAATGGCGACTATAAATATATAATATTTCTAATATTGTCATTATTAATAGGTTTATTGACTAATATTGTAAATTTAATTGGTGCTTTAATTCTATTATTATTTTTAGCATTTTCTATAGTTGTGAATAAATATAATCACATTATATTTAAAATCATATTAGCTTTATTTGCATACTTGCTGATGCTGCATATACTTCCAGGATTTAACAATCTGAATTTATATAAAAACATACTGGTCTCGCCTGATGCTATACCATACTCTATGACTTTAAAGTTTGACTCTCTATTTGTAGGATTATCAATAATTACTGTGGCGATACCAACTCTAGTACAAGAGTTAAAATACAAGATTATGAAATCTATATTATTCGGTATTTTTTATGGTTTATTAGCTATTCTTATAATTGGAGGTATAGCATTTAACTTCAATTTTGTTAAATGGGATATTAAATTTAATAATTTGATTATCATATTTATGATTCAAAATTTATTTTTTACTTGTTTTTATGAAGAAGTTTTCTGGCGAGGATTATTACAAAAGAACATATTTAACAATTATTTAAATAAATATTTATCTATACTCATAATAGCTATTTTATTCGCAACAGCACACTTAGTTTTTGCAAACTATAAATTTGCAATTCTTGCTTTTTTTGCAAGTATTATTTATGGATTATCATATAATTCTACAAATAATCTATTAGCAAGTATTACAACTCACTATTTAGTTAATATAACTCAGATAATGCTTGTTACCTACCCTATACTTGCTAGTAGTTTAGCGTAGGTATGTATGCACATTAGTTATTTTGAGCGGGCTTATAGTACTTTGGTGTAAATTCTATGCCATATTTAACATTCATCCACATTCTGCTGATGAAACTCTGCATTTCTGCATCATGAATATTAAGAACATACATTTTTTTGATCATCTCATCAATAGGTCTGATATTCGTATCATTAAATATATCATCTAAATATTTTTCATTTTGTGTTACTGCATTAGGCTGATATAAATAATTACTATTTTGAGCTGCTACGTATGGATCTATAATATAATTCATAAGAGCATAAGCTTTATCAAGATCTTTAGCTCCTTTTGGAATCATTAACATATCAAACCAAATATTAGTACCTTCTTTAGGTATCACATAAGCTAAAGTCACATCAGGGTTAACAGTCTTTGCTCTTTCAACAGATCTAACCACATCGCCAGAGTATCCCATTACTAGACAAAGATTACCAGCCGTGAAATCATTTTGATATTTATTACTATCAAAATACTTAATATATGGACGTACGTTTTTGATAATATCTAGAGCTGCCTTCTCATATTCGGCTTTACTATTAGTATTAGGATCAATACCATGATAGAAGAAATAATTACCAAAAATCTGCTCAGGCTCATCAAGCAATGAGACTCCACATGGCGCTATCTGTTTGAGATACTTTTTATCAAATACATATTTCCAACTATTAGGAACAACATCCTTTCCTAATCTTTGTTCTATTTCTTGTTTGTTATAAGCTAGTCCAGTAGTTCCATAACTATATACTACAGCATAGTTATTACCTGGATCATTAATTTGAGACACCTTATCATAGATAACTTTATTACGATAATCAAGATTCGGTAACTTTGACTTATCTAACTTGATAAGAGCATTCGATGCTATCTCACTATTCAAATACAAAGCACCCTGCTCTATCAAATCAAAACCTGAAGAGCCCGTCATTATCTTCGCTCTTGTCATATTATCATCAGATGTATATATATACTTAACTCTAGTATTAGACAACTCTGAAAAACAAGGAACTATATCAGGAGATATATAGTCAGCCCAGTTTGTAAAATTTAACTGGGTTCTAGACTCTGATGCTATAATTGGATTTTTGAGAATTTTATTATCACAAATATACGAATCTTCTTCAGAATAAGCCACATTTAGTAAGCTAACTAGCAGGCCCAAAACAAAAACTTTTCGTTTCATAAAAGTAACACACGCTCTAGTTGTTATAAAATTCCTTTAAGTATATACTAAACCGTGGTATCGGAGAAATAGAAAAGTGGAATAATGGAACAAATTATTAGTAGTAAAAAGTTTGGTCTAATCAGACTAATAATGATAAATATTATTGCTGTTGATAGCTTAAGAAACATATCAATCACGGCTCAAGCTGGCTGGATTGTTATTACATTTTATATTCTTGCAGGTATTTTCTTTTTAGTTCCATGTGCACTACTTACTGCTGAGATGTCTACAGGATCATCTCAAGAGACTGGTGGTATTTATATCTGGGTCAAAAAAGCTTTTGGTAAAAGATTAGGCTTTCTAGTGATATGGATACAATGGGTTTATAACCTCGTATGGTTTCCTTCAATTTGTGGCTTTTTCGCTGGTATCATAGCTTATGTAATAGCTCCTTCCATAGGTCAAAATGCTAATGAGCTGGTAGCTAATCCATGGTATATGATATCAATGAGTTTAGTAATGTTTTGGAGTGCTACAGCTATAAACTTATTCGGTATCAAAACATCAAGTACAGTAAGTACTCTTGGTGCTATCATAGGTACACTTCTTCCGATGTTTATTATTATATTAATAGCTATTGTTTGGTCGTTTTCTCATAGCTCCGAGATAGTTTTACCCACAGTTACTGATTTTATCCCATCTGGCAATAACATAAGTAGCTGGGCTTTATTTATAACGGTTATGTTTAGTCTATTTGGTCTAGAAATGAGTGCAATTCATGCAGCTAACGTCAAAAATGCTAAAAAGAACTTCCCTAGAGCTTTACTAATCTCAGGCTCTGTAATACTAGGTTCTTTGATATTATCAAATATTGCAGTGATTTTAGTTAGTAGTCAGCTACAGATTGGTGATGTTGATATTGTTACAGGATTGATGGTTTCATTTCACTACTTCTTTAACCAAATCAATATGCCGTGGATGACATATATTATTGCTATTACCTTAATATTTGGCGCATTTACAACAACTTCAGCTTGGATTATGGGATTATCTAGAGCATTTATGGTTGTCAGTAATGACAATATCCTACCTCAAGCATTTGGTAGAACTAACAAAAATGATGCTCCTGATACTATGCTGATAACTCAGGCCCTTATTTTTACAGTATTTTGTTTTTCATATATATTTATGCCATCAGTCAATGAGGCTTACTGGTATCTTAGTGATCTAACGGCTCAATTAGCTGTTATTGCATATATACTTATGTTTATTACAGCTGTGAAGCTTAAGATAAGCTCTCCTCTTCAAGAAGGTCAATATGAAATATGTAAAGGCTCTTTTGGGACTATACTAATGGCTCTGTTAGGATGTATTGGATGTATTGTTGCGATTATAGTTGGATTCATACCTATAGATAGTATGGCTATGTCTGTTTTCAACTTTGATATGATGCTTATAGGTGGAATCATTGTAACACTAATCATCCCGGCTGTCATAACTATCAAAAAATAGCTTCTTCTTAAGTTTACTTTTGATACCTTTATATATTCAATTTTTTTTAAAACTGTTACAATATCTTCAAATTTAATAATGATTTAATCATAAATGATTTTACGAACTATAAAAAGCTGGTATCGCGATAGATATCAAAATAATGAGCCAATTGTCTTTTTTGGCTTAATGCTATTCTTCTACTTAGTTTTAACATTTTTAGGCAATTATATAGCTCCTATATTAGCTGCTCTTGTTATTGCCTATCTATTAGATACTCTTGTAAATATATTACAGAAATTCACCAAGATAAAACGTATCATCTTAGTGTACTTCGTTTATATATTATTCCTTATATTACTTTTATCACTAATATTTGTCTTATTACCAATTATTGTTAATCAGCTAATTGATTTTATTAAACAAGCTTCACATACACTATCTAGTTTAAAAGAAAGCTTAGAGCAGTTATCTGTGAAATATCCAACAATACTTACCGAGGCTAGAATCAATTCTATAGTAACTTGGTTTGATAGTATTGACTGGCAAAAGATAAGCTCAAATATAGGATCTTTTATTCTACAAAATACTGCTACTACAATTCCTTTTCTTTTCTCTGTTTTGATATATCTATTTTTAGTACCTCTTATGGTGTTTTACTTTCTAAAAGATAAAGCAAGAATGATTAACTGGTTTAAATCATTTTTACCAGAACAAAATGGTGCATTATATTTCGTTTGGAATGATCTTAAACCTAAACTTGCTGATTATGTTAGAGGCAAAGCTATTGAGTTGATTATAGTGTCTATCGTAACATATATGGGTTTCGCGTATTTTAATTTAAACTATGCATTGCTATTAGCTGTTGGTGTTGGTTTATCGGTAATTATACCTTATGTTGGAATGGTTATTATTACAATCCCAGTCGTCATGGTTGGTATTTTACAGTTTGGGCTAAATGGTACATTTGTATCAATGCTGATCGTATTCTTTATTATCCAAGCTTTAGATGGTAACTTGCTAGTCCCTCTTCTTTTCTCTGAAGTTCTAAATATCCACCCTGTAGGAGTAGTATCGTCTATTCTTATATTTGGTGGTATTTGGGGATTATGGGGTATATTCTTTGCGATACCTTTAGCATTACTGTTTATATCAGGTGTAAATATGTGTCGAAACCACCTCAGTGGTAAAAAAAATATTTCTAATATAAATCTATGCTAATAAAACAAAAACAAATTAACCAAAAAGTTTTAGATACTTTGATATCAAAAGGTTACGATACATTCTTATCAAAAATAATCTCTTCTAGAGTAAGTAATTTTGAGAATATTGATCTTATATTGAAAGGATCAATCAAGGATCTATCGTCCCCCTTTCTCTTCAAAGATATCGATAAAGCTGTAGATAGACTTTTTCAAGCATTACAAAATAATGAAGTTATTGGATTGGAAACTGATCATGACTGTGATGGGCAAACATCTCATGCAATTTTATATGAGGCACTGACAAAGATATTTAACTATCCTAAAGATAAGATTCGCTCATATATAGGTCACAGGATGCAGGAAGGATATGGTCTGTCTGAGTCTTTGATGAATAGAATATTAACAGATAGTATTAGACCAAATCTTATTATAACAGCTGACAATGGTTCAACAGATGAGCCTAGAATTGCTGTTCTTAAACAAAATGGAATAGACACTATTGTAACAGATCACCATGGTATTCCTCCAGAAGGTTCTCCGCAAAGTGCTATAGCTATACTTAACCCAACCCAACATGATTGTGATTATCCAGATAAAGCTATAGCTGGCTGTATGGTTTCTTGGCTTTTTATGGCGGCTCTTCGTAGAAAATATCTGCAAAATGGTAAATCATTATCTAAGTCTTACGGATTAAGTAATTTACTTGATTTTGTTGCAATTGGTACAGTTGCAGACTGTGTTAGCATGGCAAATAGTCACAACAACCGCATTGTTACAAAACTAGGTATAGAGCAACTAAAAAACAATGATCGTCTATGTTGGGACTTCTTAGATAAAGATAAATTATCAAGTGAGTATATTAGTTTTAGTATAGCTCCTTTGCTAAATAGTGACGGAAGAGTTTCTGATGCACTAGGGTCTGTTAGCTTTTTACTTGAGAATGATGAACGCAAAATTGAAGAAACTTACGAAAACCTAACTAAACAAAATAGTCAACGTAAAGAAATTCAAAAAAAGCTTACTCATGAAGCAATAACCAAAGCACATCAATTAGACAATAATAACAAATCATTATGTATACTACTTAATTATGGTCACTCTGGAATTCATGGTATTACAGCAAGTAGAGTCAAAGAAATGTTTGGTAAACCTGTGATTATTTTTTCTGAAACACAAAATGATTCTAACATAATATCAGGCTCTGCTAGAAGTGTAGATAGTATTAATATTAAAACAATACTTGATACTATAGCACGTAAATCACCTACTTTGATGATAAAATATGGTGGTCATAAAGGTGCTGCTGGCTTAACAATTAACAAATCTGATTTCGATACTTTTTATGATTTATTTGAAAGTGAAATTATCAATTTCGTTAAAAACAATAGTATATCTTTAGAACCTATTTTAGAGTATGATTTTGAGCTTGATGAAAATGATTTCAAACTACAAACTCTAGAAAAGATAGAATCTCTTGAACCATTTGGCAGAGAATTTGAAAAACCTCTATTTTACAATAGCTTCACTATAGAAAATCTACGTTTAGTTGGTAAAGATAAAAATCATGCTCAACTAGTTTTACGCTATAAAAATATTCCTTCAATCAAAGCAATATGGTTTAATGCTTCAGATAATAAAATAACTGAACAAATAGCTATTGGCGATACTAT
Source organism: Francisella sciaenopsi (assembly GCF_045862875.1). Taxonomy (NCBI): domain Bacteria; kingdom Pseudomonadati; phylum Pseudomonadota; class Gammaproteobacteria; order Thiotrichales; family Francisellaceae; genus Francisella; species Francisella sciaenopsi. The sequence continues at coordinate 135,014 of NZ_BTHG01000006.1, read as the reverse complement.
AAAAGCTTGTTACGAACTACAAAAAGAAGAGTTCCTCGGGCAGACAAACTTATCTCTCAATATTAAACTTATCGAAAAATGAAAAATCATAAATATATTAAGACCGCTCTCAATACAGTTATTGGTGATATATATGTTGAACATTTCTCTACAATAGGCTCAACCAATGACTATTTACTAGAAAGAGAGCTATCACATAAATATCATTTTTGCTATGCAGATCAACAGACTAAAGGGCGTGGGCGTCGTGGTGATAAATGGATCTCTGATAACAATGACAATATTTATTCAACATTGGCATTTAGCTGTAACTTTAACATCTCAGAAGACCCTTTTATAAGCGTTAAAGTAGCACTAGGAGTTTTAGAAACTATCAAGAAATATATTCCGGTTGATCAACAAGAAAAACTAAAAATAAAACTACCAAATGATATTTATTTTAAAGATCATAAATTAGTAGGAATACTTATTGAAACTAAAAATATCAAAAAAGATAGTTTTGATATTGTTATTGGTATCGGTATAAATGTAAATATGACAAATATTAATCAAGATATTGATAGGCAGTGGACATCACTATCCATAATTAATAATCATGAGATAGACTCATCTAAAGTTATAGTCGATTTAGTAAGATATATTATTGATAATTTTGAGAAATCTTACTTAGATACTCTAGAAGCTTTTTCAAAGTATGATTACACACTGAACAAAAAGATCACCTTCAACTATTCAAATAAGAGTTTCCAAGGGATCGCAAAAGGTGTTACTGATAATCTAATGCTAAAAATTTTAGATGATAATAACAATCTTCACGAGTTTGATCTAGCAAATATTAGTAAAATAAGAGTCATAAAATGAGCTTAGCAAATATAAAAAAACGTGCGAAATATTTAGAAAAAATTCGTACTTATTTCAAAAACTTAGAAGTTCTCGAAGTGGATACACCCTTAGCTTATGAATTTGGTGTAACAGATCCTTTTATAGATGTTTTTAGCATTGAGACAGTTTCTGGCAAAAGATACCTCCAAAGTTCCCCAGAGTATGCAATGAAAAGGCTATTAGCTGCAGGTAGCGGTAGTATATACCAAATTTGTAAAGCATTCCGTGATGAGCCTTGTGGACAACTCCATAAGCATGAATTTACAATGATAGAGTGGTATCGAGTAGGTGTTGACTATCTGCAACTAGTGCAAGAGATGGAGAATTTATTCTTAGCGCTTAAACCAGATTTAAACTTTATGTATTTAAGTTATCATGAAGCTTTTGAAAAATATTATAAGATTAATCCTCACGATATATCTCTAGAACATTTACAAGATATAGTCAGAGAAACTGTTGGAGATATTCAAGGACTGACAAATCCAACAATCGCAGATTGTTTAGATATACTTTTTAGTTATAAAATTGAAAGAAACCTTAACCAAAAGGATACTATCTATTTTATTTATGATTATACAATCCACCAATCGGCACTCGCTAGAAAAATATATAATAAAAATCAACAACTAGTAGCCGCAAGATTTGAAGTATTTAGTAATGGTATTGAACTAGCAAATGGATACTATGAACTAATTGATAAAGATGAACAGCTCAAGCGCTTCGATAGTGATCTCGAAATAAGGAAACAACAAAATAAGGGTTCTTTAGATATAGATCATAAGCTTCTAACTTGTATAGAAAATATACCAGAATGCTCTGGAGTAGCACTAGGTTTCGATAGACTTCTTATGAGTTTAGAAAATATTGACAAAATACAAGATTTGAACATTATAGATTAATCAATAATGCTACTTATACAAAGTAATTGGATTTATTGCAAACTCTACGCTCAAGTCTCTTAACTCTTTTGCAATGCTCAAAAACACTTCATCTTGAGCTGTTATAAAATCAACAAAAAATACCTTATTTACCATAGCATAAACTTGTAAATTGATACCATTAGTTCCAAAGCTACCCTCCGATCTACCGGAAATATTACTACCACTAGAAGCTAGTGATACTGATACTGTTTTATTCTGATCAATATTAGGATGAGACTTAAGTACGGCAAGAATTTTTTCTTTTATAACTGGTATTTTATCTATGTATTTATAATCAATAGTTATAAACTGTACTATCCGTCTATGAGTACGACGTGAAGTTGTTGTTATACATGTATTTAAAAACACCGAATTTGGAATATGCATTGGTGCTGTTTCATAATTATCAACCTGTGTTGTAAGAGTACCTATTTTTTTAATAGTTCCACTAAACTTAATCGATGAATTGATGTCTGATGAAATAACATCACCCTCAGAATACTTGCGATTAAATATAACAAATAATCCACCAAAGAAATTTGTAATCAGTGTACTTTGAGAAAAAGTTAAGCCAGCAAAAGCTACACCACTAAAAGCTCCTAAAGCAGTTAAAGGTACATTAAATGCTGCTAAGATTAGTATAACAGAGATAGCGACAGCTCCTAGTTCAAAAGCTTTATATATAGCATTAATATCTCTAAAGTCACTATAGGAATCTTTATTTTGTGCTTTTTTCTTCTCAATAGAAATATTCTTACTATTATACAAAAACTTAAATAAACTGATAATAATTGCTAAATATATACAAAAATCAAAAATTTTATCTGAATACTGAATTATAACTTCTTTATAATTTGGTAGATGAACTATTACAGGTAAATCAACACAGGTTTTGATAAAGTAGGACCAAATTATAATATATAATGTTAGCTTAAATGATTTAACAAATGTGAACCTGATTGTATTTTTATATTTGATAACAAGAATGCTACCAAGTATAGAAATAACTATACTAAGACCAAAGCATAATAAGAAATCTATAAATAGAATATACAAAGTAGAATAGTTTTCTACTCTTAACAAAACATTATTTAAAACATTCATTATAAGAAAATACTATAAGTTTATCTGCTACTATCAATATCATCATCTATGACAATATCATTCATATTTGCAGTTGCTGGTGGATGAGCTGCCATGCTACTGTTAGCAGTACCTTGAGGATTTTTTTCTGACTCTGTTGCTACAGAAGAGCCACTGCTTATCTCATCATTTGAGGTTGGTATATTATTTTGAGTAATAGATACATCACTAGAAGCAGAAGAGTTATCAGCAATAGACTGTTGATCTGGTTCATTCAGATCATAATTAATTGGTGTATATATTATAGATGATTTAGGGCCTTCTTCTGTGCTCGCTATATACATATTTTCTTTGATATGTTTAACGACTAAAACAATTATTGCTATTGCTATTATAAGAATTGCAAGCCTGTTCAAATAATCAAAAAACTTTAACTTACCATAACGAGATTTCTTATAATACAAAACATCAATTTTGTTAAGCATTGATACTATCTTCTTCTCAGGAATTTCTAAGTATTCACAATATCTTCTGATCTGATTTTTAAGCACACTATTAGAGTTCTGCAACAATGAATCATTATCAGCTTCTTCAATTATCTCAATTGTTTGTACTGACAAATTTATAGCATCTGCCACCGTTTCTGTCTGAAGCTCTTTTGCTTCTCTAGTCATTTTAAGAAAAGTTTGAAAATTATGCATAATTCGCAAATATTTTATTATATTTAAATACTAAGAAAATTATATAAGAAAAAACTAGAAATTTAAATGAAGATATATACGAAAGAAAGGATTTACTTAGACTGTTTTTTCTTTTCTAACATTTTCTCTAAGAAATGTATGTTAGTTCCACCTTTGATGAATTCTTCATGATTCAGAATTTCTTGATGAAGAGGTATATTGGTTTTGATACCACTAATAACCATTTCTTCAAGTGCAGCACGCATTTTCTGTAATGCTGTAGTTCTGTCATGACCTCTTACGATAACTTTTGCTATCATTGAATCATAGTTTGGTGGTACAGTATAACCAGAATATATGTGTGAATCTACACGCACTCTTGGACCCGCTGGCGCATGATACATATCTATCTTACCTGGAGATGGTATCATTCTCTCAGGATCTTCTGCATTAATCCTGCACTCAATAGCATGTCCAACGATAGCAATATCTTCTTGTTTCCAACTTAATCCCAGACCAGATGCAACCTTGAGCTGTTCTTTGATAAGATCTGTAGAAGTTATAGACTCCGTTACTGGATGCTCAACCTGAATTCTAGTATTCATCTCAATGAAATAAAACTCACCATTCTCATATAAAAATTCGAAAGTACCAGCACCACGATATTTAAGTATTTTACAAGCATTAACACACTGTTCACCAATACGTTTTCTCTGCTCATCAGTCAAGCCGATTGCCGGAGCTTCTTCGATAACCTTTTGGTGTCTTCTTTGAGTTGAACAATCTCTCTCAAATAAATAAACAGCATTACCTTGACCATCTCCGAAAACCTGAATTTCAATATGACGTGGATTTTCTAAAAACTTCTCCATGTATACCATGTCGTTATTGAAAGCGATTCTTGCTTCACTCTTAGTAAGAGAGATAGCACTGATCAAATCTTCTTTCTTTCTAACGATACTCATACCACGACCGCCACCACCACCAGCAGCTTTGATGATAACAGGATAGCCAATTTGCTCAGCGATTTCTAAGTTTTTCTTTTCATCACTTCCTAATGGACCACCTGAACCAGGTACACAAGGTACTCCAGCTTTCTTCATATACTTAATAGCTTCTACTTTATCACCCATTACTTCAATATTTTCGGCACGTGGACCAATAAATATGAAGCCACTTTCTTCGACTGCTTTTGCAAATTTTGCATTTTCAGATAGGAAACCATAACCTGGATGGATTGCATCTGCAGATGTTATTTCAGCAGCTGCTATAATAGCTTGAATGTTAAGGTAACTAAGATTAGGAGCAGCTGGACCAATGCAAACGGCTTCATCTGCTAACTTTACATGCATAAGATTAGCATCAGCAGTTGAATATACAGCTACTGTCTTAATCCCCAACTCTCTACATGCTCTTAATATTCTAAGGGCTATTTCACCTCTATTGGCAATTAATACTTTTTTAATCATTTTGTATTACCTTTAAAAGTTTATACTAGATTTACGAAGTCTCTACTTAAATTATTGATTTGCTATTATTCAATAATAAATAAAGGTTGATCAAATTGAACAGCATCGCCATCTTTAGCGATTACTTTAACGATCTTACCAGCTTTTTCAGCTTCAATTTTATTCATAATCTTCATTGCTTCGATTATACAAAGAACATCACCTTTCTTAACTTCTTGACCTTCTTTAACATAAGGTGCTGCATCAGGCGAAGATGCACTATAGAAAGTACCAACCATAGGAGACTTAATCTCTTCACCGCTAATTTCCGAAGCTACTTCTGCTTGCTTAGAAGCAGATACTGGAGCTGGAGTACTAGCCACAACAGGTGCAGCGGATGTTACACTACTTACAGCAGGAGCTGCTGATACAACTGTAGCAACAGTATTATTTTTTGTCATAAAGATGCTCGAACCACCATCTTTTACTCTAATTTCTTTGATATCACTCGAGTTAAGAATCTCTGCTACTCTATCTATCGCTTTTAATAAATCCATGTTCTACTCTCCTTTCATATTAATATAGTTAATTGCTTCTATTAGCGCTAATGTATATCCGTTTGGCCCAAACCCAAATATGCACCCATAAGCGATATCCGATAGAAGCGACTTAGTCCTAAACTCTTCTCTATTATATATATTAGACAAATGTATTTCAATAAAAGGCTTATTTATCGCCAAAAAAGCATCTCGTATCGCAATACTTGTATGTGTATATGCTGCGGGGTTTATAATTATTATTTTTGCGACTGATTGTTGAATTTTATCAACAATTTCTCCTTCATGATTACTCTGAAAAAAATCAATAGTTACATTATTATTTTGCGCTGTTTTATGCAACTCATTATTAATATCATCAATAGTTTTATTGCCATATATATGAGGCTGCCTTTTTCCTAAAAGATTAAGGTTAGGTCCATTAATAACTAAAATATCCATACTAAATATCCTTGTAGCTTTTTAAAGCTTTAACACTATAACGCTTATTCGTCTCTACACAATAACAGCTTAACCTACCCCCAAAAACACAACCTGTATCCAAAGCTATAACATTACTATCTTTTGTTTCTCCTTTGATAGCTGCCCAATGACCAAAAACTATCTTATACTTATTTTCAAATTTCTTATGTTTAAGTTTAAACCATGGCTTAAAATTTTCAGGGACTTGATCAATTGTTGAACTAAATTTAAGATTTAACCTTCCATTTTTATCGATTGTTCTCATTCTGGTAAAATAATTGAGGATACATAACCACCTATCAATACCTTCTAACTCTTTATTCCATTTCTCGATATCATTACTAAACAAATTAGCTAATAAAAGCCTTCTAGTTGTCGGATTTTTTAGAACAAACTCTATTTCATTAGCCCTTTTAAGCGCTTTTTTAGGTGACCAAATATGTGGAACTCCTGCATGAACTATAAAAGTGTTATTTACTTTCACTAGAAGACTTTGATTACACAGCCACTCTTGAATTTCTTTCAAATTCTTAGTTTTAACAATATCATCAAAAGTATTCTTATTACTTGATGGTAAATAATTATAACTAACTGCTAAAAATAATATCTCATGATTGCCTAAGACAACTTGCGCTGATTCTCCTAAAGACATTATGAAATTAACTGTCTCAAGAGACTTAGGTCCTTTATTTAAAATATCTCCCGCAAAAATAAGTTTATCTTTATGCTTATTAAACTTTATATCTTGCAGTAACAATTGTAGCTCATCATAACAGCCCTGTACGTCACCGATAACATATGTAGCCATTCATTTACACCTTATTTTAAAAAATTTGCTAAACTGACGAAGTCCTCCATACTTAAGTTTTCTGCTCTGAGCTTAGTATCTACAGGCAAAGTACTAGGATCAACATCAAGTTCTTTTAATATACCCTTAAGATTATTATGCAGAGTTTTTCTGCGTTGCGCAAAGCTTTGTTTAACAATATTTTCAAAAAAAACATAATCGTTTATAACCAACTTATTAGCTTTTGGTTTAAGGCGCAAAATTGCTGAGTCAACTTTTGGTTGCGGATAAAAAACTTCTGGAGGAATCTTCAATATCATACTACAATCAAAATGATACTGTAAAATCACTGATAATCGACCATAAGTTTTTGAATTTGGTTGAGATACGATTCTCTCAACAACTTCCTTCTGTAGCATAAAATGTGCATCAATAATTTTGTCACTCTGCTCAACTACTTTAAATAATATTGGTGAGGAAATATTGTAAGGTAAATTCCCAATAAGCTTCAACTTCTGTTGCAATTCAGCTCTTACAACATCCAAATCAAACTTTAAAAAATCCTCATTATAAACTTTTGGTTCACCATATTTTTTACAATTTTGCAATAAAGTATCAATAACACTAGCATCAAACTCAACAACATTAACATTATTAGAGCATGTAAGTATATAGCGTGTCAATGCTCCTAGACCAGGACCTATTTCAAGAACTATATCATCCTTTTTAATATTGGCTAATTGGACTATCTTTCTTATTATATTTTCATCTTGTAGAAAATTTTGACCTAATGATTTTTTAGCTTTTGTTTTATATTGCATTTTAATAAAGTTCTGGTGTTTTTAAATCATCTTCTAATATATCAATATACGCGTCATCTTTCATTGAGGTTAACCATGTCTTATAAACTTGTTGAGCTTTCTCAGAGAAAATAGCTTCTAAAGCTTTTTGCTCTTTAAGCTCTTCTGCGGCGTCATGCTCTTTAACTTTTGTATATTTCATAATCATCCAAGTTTTAGGATCTGCTTGAAAAGGCTCAGAAATTTCTCCCTCTTTCATAGACTCTAATTTTTCAAATGCTGCCGGTGGTATCGCAGGCGGACTATCTAATCTAGAAACCCATCTAAATTTACCATTAGCATGATCATAGTCTTGATTATATTTCAAAGCTACCTTTGTAAAATCCTGTCCACTCTCTATGGCAAGCCTTGCACGATCTAGAGAACTCTTAGCTCCTTCCTCTGTCATACCACCATCTAATTTTATTTCAATAGCATATACATAGTATTTAGTAACTTTCTTACTTAGCATTGGTGCTCTTTCATCAATGTTATCTATATATATCATTTGTAATGTATGATTTACAATAAAAGGATCTGATACTTCATGCTCTTTCAAATCTTTTACATACTCTTGATACATACTAGGTATTGAATCAAATTTAACTTGTTGACTAACAATACCTCCATAAGTAGCATTAGGAGCTTGAGAAAACTGTTTAACAACTTCCGAAAAATCAACATATCCTTTGTTAACTGCAATTGCTAGTTTCTTAAATAAATCTATTTTCTTTTGTTGCGCTTTTTTCGAATCTGGTAAAGCTACAATAAGATTTTTTAAAGTATAAAGCTTAACAGGAGCCATTTCTCTATCAAATTGTTCTTGATGCTTCTTAATATATTTTTGAATTTCTTCTGGTGAAACATATACTTGTTGAGAAATAGCTTGTTGCTGTAGCTGACCAACCATGAGTTGCTCTCTAATTCTTCTCTTATAACTATCAAAAGGCATACCTGAAGCTTCAATATTTAGTTTTAGAGATTCAACCGAAACTCCATTTTTTGCTGCTACATCTTTTATCGCAGCATCAAGTTGTTGATTAGAAATTACTATATTATTTCGCTCAGCTAATTGTAACAATACACTCTGAGATATTAACTCCTGTAGAGCTTCCCTTCTAAGCTGTAATGCATCAGAGTTAAAGCTTGAATTTGGATTCATTGCTTCAAGTTTTGCGACTTCTTGATCTAACTCAAAAGAAGTAATAGGTTTGCTATTAACTATTGCTACTGTCTTGTTAACAAGATGTCTTTTATCTTCAGAAATCTCTGGTGAGTCTGTTGGTGCATTGATACTAGAATTAAAAGAATTTTGAAATAAGCTAGATGATATATCTGATAGACCGCTAGAGACAGTCAGCAATGTAATAACAACTGAAGTCAGTAGCCTCTTCATTATATGCCCTCTCCCCACTGACCCTCTTTATAGCCATTTATCTGTTGTAAGCGCGAAGATAAATTACTAGTATTTCCAACTCCACCAAGACCTTTTAATTCAAACTCTAATAAGAAAGTATTTGTCAAGTCAGCTAATTTCTGTGGGTTATTTGGATCTTCATTAGTATATGAACTAGCTTGCCACATAGCCCTAAGAGCCCAAGACTTAGCATTGTACTGAAGACCTGCAAATACGTTTGATATTTGCTGTTGCTTAAAGTTATAGTTCCATAAAGCCGTAATACCCCAGTGGTCTGTAATATTCAACAGTGTTGATAAAGTTATAGTCTCTTGAGGCTGAGGAGTTTGTCCATTATTAATTTGTTCTTGTGTAATAGAGTTCCAGTTATTTTCAATACTATTATAAGAAATATTAAAGATATTCTCATTTTCATCTTTGTATGATAATTGATAAACCTGGTAGTCAAATTTTGAGGTTTGTAGCCTATAATTAATTTGTGCTGATAAATAGATATTTTTTACTACCTGGAATTCAAAAGATGACATAATAGGAGAAAACATATCATTTGCATATTGATCTTCCATTCCAGGATATGGACATTTTGCATCGCCTTGACATAAATTAACTTTTCTATCCTCAAAATATGCCATCTGTCCAATTTTAGCAGAAGCTAAAGTACTTCCATCATCTTGGCTTGTAGTGTATGTTTCTAGGGCATAGGTCAACTGATTAGCATTATTAATTCTATCATAACCTGTAAATCTATTTACTTGGAACATCTGCATATACTGCTCATTCTGCATACTTGTATCAAATATTGGAATATCTGTTTGATTCTGATAAGGAATATATGTGTAGAACAGTCTTGGTTTAATTGTTTGTGTATATGAACCACCTTCAGTCGTATAATCCCTATCAAAATATGCAGCTGCATCTATATTAAATATAGGTAAAACACTTGTAACCGTACTATTATTAAATTTGATTGTATCAGTTGCTTTTCTATCAAGTTGATAATAACGAATTGGCAACTCTAAAGAAGGGTTAAGATAGCCCCACTCATTATTGAAATTACCTTTAATTTTAGGTGATTCATAAGATCTAAAGCCACTTACGTTAGTCCCTTCTGTCGGCGACACCGCAGGGTTTATTGCCCAAGGTGATTTATAGAAATATGTGTTAAGAGTATTTGCACTTAGTGTTACATAATCAGGTGTATAACCATCAGAAGTTACATTAAATTTCACCTCTGGCAGTTTAGCATAAGGGATGTTTGCTAAATCAATAGAAGGGTTAACAACTCCATAATCTAAAACTGTTATCCCAGAATCAACATAATCATTATCATAATTTAAATCAAACTGTCTAGTAAGCAATGTTTTAGTAACCAAATTAACATTCCCTGCTGAGAAATCATTATAGTAATTCTCATCACTGACATATTCGTATATCAAATTTGTAGATAAGGTCCCATCTCCGAGTGCATAACTGCCAGTAGTAGTTATATCAAATGCACCTCTCATCCTACCTTCTTTGAAGTCCCATGGAACAATAGAGCCATCAAACTCTCCTTCAAAATATTTAGTCATATATCTGAAAGTACCATTTTCCATAATACCTCTTTCTGACCAAATAACGTTATTAAGTAAGAAATCATAGTTTGGTGCTAAATTAAAGTAGTATGGTACAGAAACTCCTATACCAGAATTACTATTTTGCACCAATCCTGGGAATAAGAAACCTGATTTACGCTTATCGTTTATTGGATGTGAAAAATATGGTATGTACATCACAGGCACATCATCTATCTTGAAGAAACCATTTTTAACATATGCCATCTCTGTATTAGTATCAATATCAATATCACTACCAGTTATCTTCCACGCATTATCATATGGACTACCTGATGTAATATAACCATCAGAAAGCATTATATTACCATCTTCTTCTTTCTTAAGTGTTTTTGCATAACCACGCAAATAACCCGTAAAATTCTCTTTATCGTAAATCCTGGTATCAGGCATCTCACGAGCCATTCTAAAATAAGCTTCTCCAGTACTATAAGTGCCATTAGTCATATCAGAATCTAGTTCTTTCGTCCTAATTACAATACCTGTAGATGGTTGCTTAGCAATAACATCACCCGTTATTACCATTGATCTAATCGCACTATTATCACTCGTTAAATTTACTATAGCATTGTTCCCATATAATTCTTGATCACATTGAAGAACTTGTACATTACCAGAAGCAATTAATGTACCATCATTATCAAATTCAGAATTTTCGTAACTAAGATCAGTCTTCTTCGAGGCACATAAAGCTTGGGTAAACTGTGAATCGTTACTGTAATAACCTCCCACAAAAGTTTCAGGTTTTTTAACCCATGCCAAGTCATCAGCAAGAGCTTTTTCTTTCTCTGCAGCGCTAATTTCTTTATCAAAAACGTTCTTAGGCTTTTCTGCTCTTTTGCAGCTCCACTGACCATCTACAATTTCACATTTCCAATCTTCTTTGATAGGATTTTTACTAATAATCCGCGCAGCATGCGCTTGTACCGTAAACGCTACAGTACCGAAGCATACTAGTAAATACCTGTGAATCCCCTTTAACATATTTGACCTTTGAAAGCCTTAATTTTATTGAGTTTTTAAAAATAACCGTGATATTATATCTACATTTACTAAATTTTTCCATTTTTAATTTAAAGACGGTAATTTCTAAAACAAAGAACTGGATTAACTTCAATGAATATAGAAAATTATTTATCAGACATATTTGCACAAGCATTTGAAAAGTTAGGATACTCTCAGAGTTTTGCTAAAGTTGTAACATCTACTCGCGAAGGTGTAGGTCACTTTCAATGCAATGGAGCGATGCCGCTAGCTAAATTTGCCAAAAAAGCACCTCTAGTAATAGCTCAAGAAATAATTGAGCAAATAGATAATGAAGACATTTTTTCTAAACTTGAAATAGCAAAGCCTGGATTTATAAATATATCTTTATCCAATAAGTTTCTAGCAACCACAACTGATAAATTCTTAAATTCATCCAAGTTTGGTCTACAAGGCAACTCAAAGTCCAAGAAAGTAGTTTTAGACTTTGGTGGACCAAATGTTGCTAAACCAATGCATGTTGGTCATATCAGATCAGCATTATTAGGTGATGCTCTCCAAAGATTACATAGATTCTGCAATGATAATGTAATATCAGATGTGCATCTTGGTGACTGGGGTACACAAATGGGTATGTTGATAGAAGAAATAAAGCTAGAATCTCCAAATCTAGTCTACTTTGATGAAAGCTACAATGGGGAGTACCCTAAAGAATCTCCTGTAACTGTTCAAGAATTAGCTGAAATATATCCAAGAGCTTCAAAAAGATGTAAATCTGATATTATCGAAATGGATAAAGCAAGACAAGCAACTTTTGAACTTCAACAAGGTCGCAAAGGTTATGTAGCTCTATGGCAACATTTTGTGAGAATATCTATAGAAGCTATTAAAAAAGATTTTGATAGTTTAGATGTACATTTTGACTTATGGCTCGGCGAAAGTGATGCAAATAAATTTGTAGATGAAATGATCGAGCATTTTAAAACAAATAACTTTATATATGAAGATGAAGGAGCATGGGTCATTGACACCAGCAAAGAAGGTATTCCTCCACTTATAGTCATTAAAAAAGATGGGGGTGTGATGTACGGCACTACCGACCTTGCGACACTATGGCAGCGTGCTAAAGATTTAAACCCTGATGAAATAATTTATGTAGTGGATAAAAGACAATCCCTTCATTTTAAGCAGGTATTTAGTGTTGCTAAGAGAACAAAAGTAATTAGTGAAGAATGTAAACTTAAGCATGTTGCATTTGGCACCGTAAATGGAAAGGATGGTCGCCCATTTAAAACACGTGAAGGTGGTGTAATGCATCTTTCAGATCTAATATCTCAAGCGAAAAATTATGCTCATAAAAGAATGCCCGAAGAGAACGATGAGAATATTATTAATCAAATCGCTATGGCAACTATTAAGTTTGGTGATTTGGTTAACAACTATGCTAATGACTATATTTTTGACTTAGAAAAGTTCGCACAGTACGAGGGTAAAACTGGTCCGTATCTACTATATACAACAGTTAGAGCAAAAGCTATTTTGAGAAAAGTCTTCGGCGAGAATTACGACATCAACGTTCTAGCTAAAGAATACAGAATAACAAAAGCAGATAATGAGCATGAAGAAAAACTACAACTACAATTAATACAATTCCCAATTGCAGTATCTCGTGCTTATGAAAATTCTCAGCCTCATCACATTTGTGAATACGCATACTCTCTTGCTAATAGTTTTAACAGATTTTATGTAAATTGTCCTATTATGAATCTTGAAGATGAACAACTAAAAAAATCAAGAATCGCATTATGTATGGCAACAGTAAAAGCCATGACTATAGCAACAGACTTATTAGGAATCTCTATTCCTGAGAGAATGTAGAAATAAATAACTACTTTAGTCCTACCAAATTTAACTTTAATTTCTACTATAAAGTCAGTTAGAAATTAATTGGAAACTAGCTTATGTTAAAAATTTTTGAACAGCCGAAGGCTTTTTATACTATCTTTATGTTAGAGATATGGGAACGCTTTGGCTATCAGGCTTTAGTTGCTATTTTAGTTGTTTATCTACAACGTGGTAGCATTCAATTAAGCGAAAGCTCTGCAATTGCGACTTATGCTGCATTCGCAGCACTGGTATATGCGTTTATAGTATTAGGTGGCTATATTGGCGATGCAATACTAGGAGCAAAAAGAACAATCGTTCTAGGACTTATTGTCTTACTAAGTGGATATGCACTATTGACAATAGGAGATAAAGAGTCAACATTATGGGGACTTTCTTTTATATGTGTTGGTACAGGTTTATTTAAATCAAACCCTACAAGTCTATTATCAAAATGTTATGAAAAAAGTGACTCCGGACAAATCAGCAATGCCTTCACTCTTTTTTATATGGCTATAAATTTAGGCTCACTACTTGGTAGCTTAGCGATTCCAACGATTGCGAAACATTATGGCTATTCTGCGAGTTTTGTAGTTATCTCTATAGCTTTAATCTTTGCTATAGCTACTTTTGTAGGCTTTGGTTTCACGATGAAACATATCTCTACTCACGCAGGTGCCAAGAAGCTTAGATTAAGTTATTTATTCTGGGTAATAGTAGGGATGATTGCTATGATATATATAGTCAAAGCTCTACTTGCGTATTTACTCTTAGCAAAGTTGATAGTTATTTTGAGCTTTATTGCTTGTTTACTTATCTATATATATCTAGCATTTTTATACAAAAAGGATGGATATTTCTACAAGATGATGCTTGCTTTGATACTAATGTGTGAAGCTATAGTATATAAGATTTCATACATACAAATGGCATCATCAATAAACCTATTTACTATCAAAAATACAGATCATTCAATCTTGGGATTTATGATAGCACCGGAAACATTCCAGGCTCTCAATCCTTTCTGGATATTTGTTTTAAGTCCAATTCTAGCAATGTACTATATACACTCTAATAACACAAAATTTAGCTTAAGTGTATATAGCAAATTCTCTACAGGATTACTTGTAATAGGTTTATCTTTCATACTACTATATATTTCTAAATTTACAGCTCATAATGGTATCATCTCATCATACTGGTTATTTGGTAGTTATGCTCTTCAGGCATTAGGAGAACTGCTAATATCAGCAATTGGTTTATCAATGTTTAGCAGACTTGCTCCAGTTAAAGTTAATGGATTTATGATTGGAGTTTGGTGGGTATTCTTAGCATTTGCTTCGATTTTAGGTGGATTAGTTGCTCAATTAACTGCTATTAGTAAACAACAAGTATCTTCAGAAACCCTAACTCTATCTCTAAATACCTACACTAGCCTTTTCTTAATGATTGGAATTGCTATTGTAATTGTTTCATTTATATCTTTTGGTCTTTCGCCTTTTAAAAAGAAACTTATTAATCAACAGTAATCATTTAGCTTGTTAAAAACGATCAAATAATTTTTGGATCTGATTTACATTGTCTGTTTTTAGCAAACATAGTTGTAGAAATATTCTCGCTTTCTCTGGTGAAAGAGTTCCTGATGATACAAGATCAAACTTATCATCTAAATTATTATAATTATGTGTAATCTGACCAGAACCCACATAACTTGAGCGTACAACAACTATACCCTTAGCTCTTGCTTTCTTAAGAAAATCAGCTTGATTAGATGGAATATTACCATCACCAAGACCGGCAAGAACAATACCCTTTAAATCTTTAATTTTAAAAAGATTATCTAAAAACTCTATGGATATATCCGGTGACTCAAAAATAACCTCAACATGAGGTAAGGCTTTTATTTTCTCCAAATCTTCTACAGATACTATATTCCCTACATATTTAGGAGTTTGATAATAACTAACATTATTAGGAGTTACAACACCTAATCTACCATAATTTAATGCTTTAAAAGCATCAACATTCGTTGTATTAGTTTTAGAAACATCGTTAGCAGTTAAGATCTCTTCGTTCATAACTACTAATACTCCCTTATCCAAAGATTGTTTATCAACCGCAACCAATAACGCATCATAAAGATTCATAAGAGCATCACTGCTTAAAGCTGTAAATGCTCGCATTGCACCCACGAAGATAACCGGTTTTTTAACATCTAAAACTTGATTTAAAAAGAAGGCTGTTTGCACCATACTATCAGTACCATGAGTAATTATCACAGCATCTACATCTGAATTATCTAACAGTTTTTGTACATATTCAGCCAGCTTGACTCTCATTGCCATAGTCATATCTACACTATCAATATTATAAAACTGTTCAGATTTTATATTTGCTATTTTAGTGATTGATGGTACTTGCTCAACAATATCATTAATAGATAAACTTCCTGCTTTATAGACTGAATCTGTTGATGATTTAGCAACCCCTGCTATCGTACCTCCTGTAGCAACAATATATACATTCGGTAGAGCTAATCCCATAGCAACTGTCATAAGATAAATTGAAAAACAAAGTATGATTTTTTTGATATTTTCCATAGCACTAATAAACTGAGATTAATTTATACAAATTAAATCACAGTTTTAGAATAACTCAACAAGAATTATATTAGGCAAGCAAGTTAGCTGTTTTTCACAAAGAATAAATGTTACAAAAGGCCTAATTTATCAAAGCCTATATTATTCAGGGCTCCATATAAAATCACAGCTACAGAATTTGACAAATTCAGACTACGACTATTCTTGTGCATTGGAATCTTAAGCTGTGTCTGCTCAAGTAATTTTAAAACTTCTACCGGCAACCCTCTTGTCTCCGGACCAAAAAGTAAAATATCATCATGATCAAAATTTATTTGATGATAATATTGTTTTGCTTTGGTTGTACATGCCCAAATCTTATTTTCTTTATTTTTCTGATAAAACTCATCAAAATTCTTATAAACTCTAAGATCTGCAAATTCATGATAATCAAGACCCGCTCTTCTAAGTTGCTTGTCTTCTAATTTAAACCCTAATGGTTCTATCAAGTGTAACTTAGCGCCAACATTCGCACATAATCTAATTATATTACCGGTATTTGGTGGAATCTCAGGCTCATATAAAGCAATATTTATCATTTTTATATATCTACATCATTATTTAAAAAATTATCAAACTCATCTTGTTTCGCTTTTTTTGCTACTGTTTTATCTAAATGATAGCTCTCTGCTCGTGCTATAAAATCTTTATTCATAATCTTTTGCAAATATTCAGGATCAAGTAAAAATGGTTTGTTAGGTGTTTTTTGTTTTTTCATAGCTTCAGGAATTCTCACAGAATACAAGACTACGATATCGTCATTATTTTCTATAACAACTAAGTTAGCTTCAAGATTATATTTCTGATTAACTAAATGATACTCCTTATGATTATCAATATCGATTTGCTTCACAGGCTTAACTTCATAATTAATTTTAACTGCTTTTCTAATAATTTTCTTATTTGTTTCTTTCAAGTATTTTAGAAGCTTCTGTTTATGCTTTATAACTTTGTGTTCAGCAGCTATCATTTTAGGAAGAACATTGTCAAGAAAATATTTTGTCTCACTTTCATCCAACGCAAAACAAGTGCCAGACTCTTCTGATTTGTAAAAACATCCTTTGGTATCAATAAATAGATAAAGTTTTTCTGTCTTATCATAATAAATATGATAATCATTCAAAGACTTAGGATGTCCCAAATAAACAAACTCATCTTGTGAAATTATTGCGCATGAAGAGATAATTAATAAAAAAAATACAACTGAAATCAAACTAAGTTTTTTTTTCATTGTAACGATACCTAAAATAATCTTATAGTTTCGATTCTATATTATTTTAAAATTTTTTGATAGTTCTTAATTTAACCAAGATGCAACATCTAAAGCTGTATAAGTAAGAATTATTTTAGCTCCAGCTCTTTTCATTGATGTCAGTGTTTCTATAGTGATTGCTTTTTCATCAACTAGACCTGCTTTTGCAGCAGCTTTAATCATCGCATATTCCCCACTGACATGATATGCTGCTATTGGCAACTCTATTATATGACTCAATTCATTAATAATGTCTAAATAACTCAATGCTGGTTTGACCATAATAAAGTCTGCACCTTGTTCAACATCTGCTAGAGCTTCACGGATAGCCTCTTTTTTATTACGATAATCCATTTGATAAGTTTTACGATCTCCCTTAAGAGATGAGCTACAAGCACTTCTAAATGGACCATAATATGCTGAAGCATACTTCACAGAGTATGACATAATACTTACAGTTTCAAATCCTGACTCATCCAATGCTTGACGCATCGCAATTATCATGCCATCCATCATTCCACTTGGTGCGACAATATCTGCACCAGCCTGTGCATGAGAAACAGCTGTCTTTTGTAATATCTCTAATGTTTGATCATTATCAACATAATCATGCTCATCCAAAATACCACAGTGTCCATGAGGTGTAAAACTACACATACACACATCTGTAGCTATCACAAGCTCTGGGGCAAGTTGTTTAATTTTTCTGATTGCTTGTTGCGTTATACCATTGGGATCATAATTCTCTGATGATATAAGATCTTTGGTTTTTGGTACACCAAATATCATCAAACTTTTTATTCCTGATTTTACAACCTGCTCAACAAGCTCATCAAGCATATCAACTGACCAATGATATTGATTTGGCATACTTGAGATTTCTTTTTTGATACCATTACCATGTACAACAAATATTGGATACATCAAATCGTCTATGTTCAAATTTGTCTCAGCAACCATATCTCGAAAGGCTTGAGTAACTCTAAGTCTACGTGGGCGTGATATTGGAAAACTCATATTTATTTAAACCTACTTTTTCTTTATATTAGGATTTCTTCTGTATAGCACTAAGATATTACCGATTATCTGAACAAGCTCGGACTTTGTAGCTTTAACAATCTCTGCAGCAATTTCTTGCTTTTCTTGTTTAGGTAGGCGGCCTGCTTTTACTTTGATCAGCTCATGTGATGCTAAGGCTAGATCAATTTCTAACATTACATTCTCAGTAAGTCCTTTTTCGCCCATTAGCACAACTGGCTTTAAAGCATGTGCTTGGGCTTTTAAATTTTGTTGTTGTTTTACATCCATTCTATTTTACCTATTTTATAATTTCTAATATTAAATTTTCTAATACTAACTCTTTATCAACATTCTTAAAGTTTAAAAAATAACTCTTTGCTTCTAGTGATTTATGATAAAGATTATATATGTAATCATCTGTAAATTTAGTTGCAAGATACTTTATAACTGCTAACTTATCGTAGTTGGCAACTTCTACCTGCTCATTAAGTTTATAATTATAAACATCAATTATTATACTAGTTAACCAATATAATGTATCTCTAAAATACGGATTAATCTCCTTTAAAAACACATTAGGATTCGTTTGATTAACCAAAACCTTCATCGAGTTATTCCTAAGCACCCAAAAATGTTGCTCAAGCTTAATCTTAGCTATAATATTTATATCATCACGAGCCATTTGCAATGATTTCTCAACAGCTTCTTGAGACATATCAAATGTATACTTTAAATAGTTATATTTATCTTTTTGGCTAAATTTAATATCATAGACTATAGATCTACTCTTAACCGTCGGTAAAATATCTGTATAGTTTTTGGTAAACATCAAAAAGAAGGTATCTGCTGTAGGCTCTTCCAATGTTTTTAATAAAGCATTAGCTGCAGATTCATTTAACAAGTCAAGTTCTTCAATTATAACTATCTTAGCTAAATTATTATGCGCAGTCAGTTCACAGTTTTTAATTATTTTTTTAATTTCAGAAACTTTGATCTCATCATTTTCTATAGCAGCCACACTTACATAGGGAGAGTCTTTATAGTCAGTAACACTCTGTCCCAATAATAGTTGACACAAAGAATTCATAAAGCTATCTAATAATACTGCATCTTTTACTCTAAAAATAAGAGCATGATGTAACATATTTTTCGTTTTTTGCTCAAAAAAACTATCAAGAAGTTGCTGATGAATACCTAAAGATAACACTTTTGACCTACATTATTTTACGCGCATACAAAAAACTTGTTATAGCTTTTTTAATCATAGCAAGCTTAGATTTAATAAACCCTTTATCCTTTTTTCTAACGTAGCTAACTTCATAGACAGAATAATGATTATCAAGAAACTCAATTAAATAATCATCATAAGTTCTAATTTCATCAACTAGACCCAACTCTAAAGCATCTTTACCAAACCAATATTCTCCGGTAGCTACTTTATGCATATCTAAACTTGGACGATATGCCAAAATATGCTTTTTGAATAACTCGTGAATATTTTCTAAATCTTGCTTGAACTTCTTACGCCCTTCCTCTGTATTCTCGCCAACAGTTGTTAATGTACGCTTAAACTCCCCTGAAGTGTGCATTTCAACATTGATACCATTTTTTTCAAGAAGCTCTCTAATATTCGGAACGGTACCAACAACACCAATTGAACCCACTATAGCAAAAGGTGCTGCAATAATCTTATTAGCAACCGCTGACATCATATATCCACCACTAGCTGCGACTTGATCAATACAAACTGTCAAAGTTATCCCTACCTGTCTAATACGCTCTAATTGAGCTGCTGCGAACCCATAACCATTGACAACGCCTCCTGGGCTGTCTATTCTAACTACAACTTCATCGCCTGCTACTGCTACAGCTAGAATTGCTGTTACTTCGTTGCGTAAATCTTCAACTTGAGATGCGTGAATATCTCCTTTAAAATTAACAACAAACTTTCTTTGCTTAGGTTTTTCCTGTTTATCAATTTTTTTCTGTTCTTTGACAAACTTTTTATATTCTTTTTTATCTAACAAAGTTTCTAAAATTTGCTCTTTTGTAGATTTATACTCATCGCCCATTCTATTAATTTCAAGTTTTCCTTTTGCTAATTTTGAAACCTCTTGTTTGGCTTTAGCAAGTAAAGAAAAAAAACTACCTACAACAAAAACAATAGCTATTACAACCAAGGCTGTACTTAAAGCGAAAAATACAAAATCTATAAAACCTTGATACCACATAATTATTTTATCCTATCGATGAGCTCTTAAAGTCTTTAATAAAGACTCTCCGGCACCACCTTTTAAATTAGCTTTTTTAACAGAATCTCTTGCAAACACACGCTTCTTATAATTAAAAATTGATCCATATTCTTCATCAATTACAAAACCTTCTGCTTCTAAACAGATAATTAAAGCAGCTATGTAACAGTCAGCTAAAGTAAAACCTGAAGATATGAAATAATCCGCATCCGAAAAAGCTTTTTCCATAGCTAATAAACTCTCTTTAAGATCTTTAAAAATTGCTTTTAGTTTAGTCTTATTCTCTCTATTTTTTCTGATCTCATCAAGTACTGGATACCACTCATTATCAATCTTATCTAAAGAAAGACGTATCTTAATACGGTCATTGACAACACTTGGTAATAAACTTGGTGCCGGAAAGCGCTCATCAATATATATCAATAATGCTTTTCTATTATTTATACTATAATCTTTTTCCATAAGAACAGGAAAAATACCATTTGGAGAGATTTTTTTAACCACATTTGGATCTAAATCTCCTGATTCAACAACATCCATTGCCATTTTCTTTTCTGACAAAGCGATTCTTGCTCTCAAAGAATATGGACAATATTTTGTAGTATATAATGTAACTTTCATCAAATATGCCTTTTTATGGATTAAAACAATTATGCTAGTTTGCTATAATTGTCAGATAATAAAAAACTAGTATCAAATTTTACCATATTTGTGGATAACTACAACATAGACAAGCAAGGCTTTTTATTAGACTTTGATAGTTGGGACATTGGCTTTTGTAATAAAGTTGCTAATGATGAGAAAATCTCGTTAACTGATGAGCATATGCTAGTTGTCAGCTTTTTACGCGATTTTTATCAACAAAATAAGAAATCCCCAGCGATTAGAGAGTTTGTAAAAGCATTAAAAGAAAAGCATGGAGAAAAAATAGGCAATAGTTTGTACTTACAAGTACTATTCCCAGTATCTCCTGCGGTGCAAGCTGCAAAACTAGCAGGCCTTCCAAAACCCAAAAGATGTATTTAAATATTCAAAGGAGTGAATAATGACAAAAGTTTTATGTAAAAAATATAATGAAGAATTAGATGCTATCCCATTTCAACCACTACCTGGTGAACTTGGTAAAAAGATACATACTGAGATTTCAAACAAAGCATGGCAAGCTTGGTTAGCTCACCAAACAATTTTGATTAATGAGTATCGTTTAAATCTAATAGACCCAAAAGCTAAAGAATTTCTCAAAGAAGAAATGCAGAAGTTTTTATTTGAAAATAAAGAAGACAAACCAGAGCAATTCAACGAAATTTAAAATATCCATTCAAAGTATATACAATATCTACTTGCGATTTATCTTATTTAAGGTTAAATTTGCACACAATCTAAGCTTCACACCACCCATTAAAAGTGAAAAATCTAAGAAATACATATTTTTTTGATATTTTAATATTACTAGCCATATATATCATTTATTTTTTCTTATTTTTAGGATCACGTCATCTAAGCATCCCCGATGAAGGACGTTATCCAGAAATAGCAAGAGAGATGTTAACATCTGGAAACTGGGTTACTCCAACAATCAACGGTGTGCCCTTCTTAGATAAACCTCCTCTGTATTACTGGCTTGAAGCAACTTCAATGCACTTCTTTGGAGTCAACGCTTGGGCAATTAGATTACCTCAAGCAATATTTGGTATACTCGGCTGTGTATTAATATATATTTTTGGACGCTATTTCTATTCACGATTTGCTGGAGTTCTTGCAAGTTTTATACTGGCAACAAATGTACTTTATTTTTTCGAAGCTCATTATGCAAATATGGATCTGATTGTTGCTAACCTTCTATGGATTGCTTTTTTTCTATGTTTGGTTAGTTTAAAACAGTCGAGCACAAAGAGTAAAAGAATACTTATGTATGTCGCATACTTTGTATCTGCTTTAGCTTTTCTTACCAAAGGACTAATCGCGATTGTTTTTCCATGTATGGCTATTTTCGTATGGATGCTTATTACTAATAATTGGCATAGACTAAAAGAGCTATACATACCAACAGGCATAATACTATTTGTTCTAGTCATTTCTCCATGGTTAATATTAGCGCAAGAACAAAATCCTGATTTTTTATATTTCTTTTTTTATTTTCAACAGTTTTATCGTTTTGTAGGACAAGGTTTCAATAATGCAATTGGTCCGTGGTTTTATTTTATAATTCTTTTGGCAGTATTTTTACCATTCAGCATGCTACTCTTCAATAGATTACCTAGAGGATTCAAAAATATTTGGCAAAATCGAAAGTCTGATTACATAGGATTTTTGATAACTCTTTGGTGCGTACTTATTCTTATTTTTTTCACTATACCAAGCTCAAAAATTGTAAGTTATATTATGCCAATATTCGCTCCGTTATCACTTTTGATGGCTTTATCATTTGAGAAAATTATAAAAACTAAT
This sequence comes from Francisella sciaenopsi, assembly GCF_045862875.1. Classification (NCBI taxonomy): domain Bacteria; kingdom Pseudomonadati; phylum Pseudomonadota; class Gammaproteobacteria; order Thiotrichales; family Francisellaceae; genus Francisella; species Francisella sciaenopsi. Next base: position 111,847 of record NZ_BTHG01000006.1, on the reverse strand, counting down.
GATAATTTATCTACATTTAAAAAAATGCATTTAATTACAAGTATTCTATTTTTTATTGTAGCAATTGCCGTTGTAATATTTTCTCAAATTCAGCAAAGCATCTTAGATACTCAAGCACCTTTAGTTTATATAGCCCTAGTAGTAATACTATCTTTAGCCTTATCATATAGCTTTAGAATCTCATTAAAAAATAATATCAAACAAGCAATTATTTTTGTAATTTCTGTGATGATGCTCTTAAATATACTCGGACAAATTATAATACCTTTTTATGATATAAGAACATCTCAACCACTTGTAGAAAAAATACTCAGCAACTCTAGTCCTAATACGACCTTTGTCTATTACAATAGAACTCAGCCGAAACACTTTATACTCGAAGATGAACTTAAACAAAAAGGTTATGAAGAAGATCTACCTATATTGTTAAATAAAAATATCTATATAGTTTACAACTGGAAAACTTATACACCTGAGATTGATAATTGGGCAAGAGAATTCCATTATGGTATAAAGCAATATGAGAATTCCCATAATGGTAAATGGCCAGAATATCTAATAACTTATACACAATTTGATAAACTACTAAAGACAAATGATAATATAATAATTTTCTTGCAAGAAAACCAATTAGGAGAATTACAACAAAAATATCCTAATATTGGTTTTAAAATAGAAGCAACTTATAGAAAAAATATAGTTGTCAATGTGATTAAAAATTAATAGTTTTATAATTTAATTAAAGATTCCTACTTTCATCTTCATCAATAATATAACGTGGTCTCTTTTTTGCTTCTTCGAATATACGACTAATATATTCCCCTAAAATTCCTAATGATATAAGTTGCACTCCACTAAAAAACATTATACTAACAACAATAGTTGGCCAACCACTTACATTCCCGCCGAAGAATAAACTTTCAACAAAAATATAAAGGCCGTACGACATAGCGATTATCGAAACTAATAGACCAAATATAGATATGAGTCTTAATGGCACTGATGAAAATGAAAATATACCTGTAAATGCCAGTTTAAAAAGCTTACGATAGCCCCAACGACTAGCTGTGCCATCCTGTCTATCTGCAACATCAAAAGAAACTGGATATCCTTTAAAGCCTATCCATGCAAATAGTCCTCTAATGAACCTACCGTTTTCTGGTAAAGAATTAAATGCTTTTATACACTGCTTGTCCAATAGCCTAAAATATCCAGCATTCGCAGGTATTTTAACTCCCATTAGCTCATTACTAACCTTAAAGAAGATCTCCGATAAAAAGCTTCTAGTAGCACTTTGGTCTGTACGATTTCTAACTCCATAGATATTAGAAAATCCCTCACACCATTTCTCATAGAATTCATCAATTACTTCTATAGGATGCTGAAAATCACAATCCATAATAATTGCAGCGTCTGCATCTTTAGATGCCTCTAATCCTGCTGTAATAGCTGCCTCTTGTCCAAAGTTTCTTGAAAAACTAATAAACTTAATATTTAACTGTCCAATCAAGGATTGAATGATTGCAACAGAGTTATCTGAGCTTCCATCATTTACAACGACTATCTTATAGTTAGGAGTAATCTGTAAAAGTTTATTAGCCAAATCTCTAAGAAAAGACTCAATTAAAACTTCTTCATTATAGACGGGTATAACTGCATTAATATTTGGATCTTTGATATTTCTAACGTTAGCCATTAAACAAAAATATATTAGCCTTAATTGATGCTATTATAGCCATGTCAGTATAAAATGAGTAGCAGTAAAAAATATTTTTCTAAAATAAAATAAGTAGTATATATGTCTAAAAAAATTATAATTTGTGCCGATGATTTCGGCATGAGCCAAAGCATAAATAATGCTATTGTTGAACTTTTAAAAAAAAATATTATAAATGCTACTAGTTGTATGACTAATATGCCCGAATTTAAACAAGGTGTCTCCGAGCTAAAGAGAGTATACAATAACTCTATAAATGTAGGTATTCACCTAAATTTAACGGAAGGAATTCCTTTTACAGAGGCTAAATCATTAGTAAGTAATGGCTCTTTTATACCCATATCAAAACTTCTTATAAAATCACAGCTAAGATTTATAAAATATAAAGATGTCTATAATGAGTTAAAATATCAAATAGAATACTTCATAGATAACTGGGGAAACTTACCTGATTTTATTGATGGTCATCAACACGTGCATCATTTCCCAATTATTAGAAAAGCTCTAGTAAACCTCTATAAAGAATTCAATATGAATAATAAACAAACTTATATTCGCTCAACTTATAATATGTCTAAACCTGATTTTAAATCTAAGGTCATATACTATAGTGGTGCAAAAAAGCTCAATAAAATGCTAGTAGTTGAGAATATCAAATATAACACGAGTTTTGCCGGGGTATACTCATTAGAGAGTAATACTGAAGATTTCCGAAAAGTTATAAACTTGGCTTATAAAAAAATACAACATGGTGGAATAATAATGTGTCACCCAGCCAAAGCTATCGATAAGAGTGATCCTATTGGTAAATCACGTCTCAGAGAATATGAATACTTCAAATCCGACCAAGCACTAGATGATCAAAAAAATAACAATATTATCTTATAGTTAGAGCTATTTTTTATTTTTTTATTTTTTTACTTTTTTATATATATATTTAGGATTAATGGTATCTGCCAAAAGTTTATTTTCAAAGTCAATCCTCACGAGAATACCAAGAGTAAAGCACATAATAAGCAAACTACTACCACCATAGCTTATAAGTGGTAAAGTAAGACCTTTTGTTGGCAACAAACCAGTATTAACGCCAATATTAACAAAAACCTGAAAGCCAATCCAAAAACTTATCCCATAAGATAAAAATGCTTGATAATATCTTTTCAGTTCAAAAGCTGCTTTTGCAATATTCATAGCTCTAAATACTATAAACAAATATACAAGCAGCAATACCATCAAACCAACAACACCTATCTCTTCGGCAACTACAGAAGTGATAAAGTCAGTATGCGCCTCGGGTAAAAAGAACTGCTTCTGAACACCATTACCTAAACCATCACCAAACCAGCTTCCTCGACCAAAGCCTATAAGAGCCTGTACAAGCTGATAGCCAGAACCATTGGCATTTTCCCATGGATGAAGGAATCCCGTAATCCTGTGCATACGATACGGTGAAATAATCACAAGCATAGTCGCCATAATGACCATAGCACCAATAAGTAGGCCATACCACCGCGCCTTATTACCAGATACAAATAACATCCCCATTACACATATAGAGATCACAACTGTTGAACCAAAATCAGGTTGCATCAGCAATAAAACTGCAACACACCCTAATAATGTAATAGGAGTAAGAATACCCTCTTTAAAATTAGCCATTTTGGATAGATTTTCAGCAATATATCCAGAAAAAAAGATAATTGCTAAAAGTTTAGCCAATTCTGCAACCTGAATATTGATGACAATTAAAGGTATCCAACGTCTAGCTCCATTTACGCTTTTTCCAACACCTGGAACCAATACGGCTACAAGCACTATAAGCATTACAAAGAAAAAAACATTATAGTTTTTCTCATAATTTTTAGTCGGCACTAACAACGCCAATAAAAAAAGAAACACCGCAATAACTGCAAAAAAACCCTGTCTAATAGAATAAAAATATGGGTTATTATAATCATCTAATGCAACAATCATCGATGCGGATGTAACCATGACCCAGCCAAAAGTAAGTAGCCCTAGCATTACAAAAACTATTGAGATATCTATTTCTAACTTCGCTCTTACACGTTCTTTTTTTGTATTTTGACTACTTAATAAAAGCTTTAATCTATATAGCACTCTACTTTCCCAATTTTTATTTTAAATCAGCAACAAGTTTCTCAAACACCTCACCTCGCTCAGCATAACCACTAAACTCATCAAAGCTTGCACATGCTGGTGATAATAATACAATCTCACTATCTTGAGCCTTTTGACTAGCTAATCTAAATGCGTCTTTCATATCATTACAAATCTGATATTGGCACAGATCTTTGATGTGATTTTCTATATATTCTCTATCTTGACCATATAGATAAACATATTTAACATACTTAGCTAGTGATTTACTCATTAGACTAAAATCACCGCCTTTAGCAACTCCACCGAGTAATAATATAATATTCTTTGAACTAGTTATACTATTTAGTGCAGCTATAGTAGCTCCAACATTCGTACCTTTTGAGTCATTTATATAAGTAACACCAGCTATTTTTTTTACAATTTTACAACGATGCTTCAAGCCTTTAAATTTTTTAATTGAAGCTACAGCTTTAGAAATATCAATACCAAATCTATCAAAGATATTCAAAACAACAATAATGTTTTCCAGATTGTGTTCGCCAAAAAGATTTGTTTCCGTGATATCTAATAGTTTAGTTGTATCTTTATAGATTGAACCTCTTACTATCTGATATTCCCCAGCATATTTAATGCCGGTATTATGGACATCATAAACAAAAAAATCTTTACTAAATTTTGCTAAATTTAGCTTCGACTGCTTATATTCTTCATAATTTTTATATCTATCTAAATGATCGGGTGATACATTAACTACACATCCTAAATCAAACTCAACACTATTAAATAAGTCTATTTGAAAACTTGAGACCTCAACAACACAATAATCAAATTTTTCACCAATTTTATTTAATGGCGGCGTACCAATATTACCTACAAGAATACTCTTATAACCCAGATCTCTTAAGACAAAATCAAGCATCGTCACTATAGTGCTTTTTCCATTTGATCCTGTAACAGCTATCATTTTTGCCTTAGTGTTTCTAATTGATTGATAAAACAAATCAATATCACTAACTATTTTTTGCTTAAATTTAGATAAAACCCGATACGGCGACTTATTAATAGGAATACCTGGACTTACCGTTATTAAATCATATTGCTCTAAATCACAATTTATAAAATCATCATCATTCTGTGAAATATCAACTGAAAGATCAATAAAATTAGCTAAAAAATCACAAACAGACTTACCTGTAGAACCATAACCAACCATGAGCAGCTTAGAAATTTTTTTATCATCAAAATAAAAACTAAACATTATCTAACCTTAATAGCTACTAAACCGATTAAGAAAAGTATCAAAGAGACTATCCAAAAACGTATCACAACTTTTGTCTCAGGCCACCCCATTAATTCAAAATGATGGTGAATAGGAGCCATTTTAAAAATTCTCTTACCATTTCTAAGCTTATATGATCCTACTTGTAATATCACAGATAAAGCTTCTACAACAAATAATAAGCCCATAATAAAAAAGATTAACTCTTGGCGAATCATCACCGCGATCACACCTAGCACAGCACCTAACGTCAAAGAGCCTACATCTCCCATAAAAACTTCTGCAGGATGAGAGTTAAACCATAAAAATGCCAAACCTGATCCACATAGAGCCGCACAAAAAACTGCCACCTCAGCAAGACCCTGATTATTTATATATGGAAATAATAGATAATTAGCTAACATACTATTTGTTTCAATATAAGCATAAATACCTAATCCTGCGGCAACAAGAACTACAGGAACTATCGCTAAACCATCTAATCCATCAGTTAAATTAACAGCATTACTACTTCCATTAATAATGAAAAATGTCAAAACCACAAATAGGAAAATTCCCATAGGAATATATAGATTCTTAGAAAATGGTATCGAAAGGCTCATCTGACCGTTTTTAGACAAAAGGTAAAACAGAACTATAGCTAATATAATTGAAAAAATAGATTGTAAAGCAAATTTGTGTTTAGCTCTTAGACCTTTAGGATTCTTAAGAACCAATTTCAAATAATCATCAAAAAAGCCAATAGCTCCAAAGAAGATAACTACCAAAATCAAAATCCATAAATATATACTAGATAAATTTCCCCAAAGCAGCGCAGAAATAATAACCGAAGAAAGTATCAACACTCCTCCCATAGTTGGAGTATTTCTCTTAGAAAAATGGCTTTGAGGTCCATCATCTCTTACAACTTGACCAATCTGCATTTTCTGCAACCATCTAATCATTGGTCTACCAAGAAAAAGAGTTATCAATAATGAAGTTATAGAAATCATTATAATTCTTACAGATACATAACTACTAAAAACCTCTAGACCTTTATAGTAGTGACTTAACCAATTAAAAATATAGATTAACATATAATAAAAAATTTCAGTGTATTTGCGCTATTATAATGGATATATTATATTTTTTATAGAGAGAAAATTAGTATCTATATACTTGGTTCAAATTTCTTATATTTAACAGCGAAATCATCTTCTTCAAACTGTTCGTAATTTTTAATAAAACTTTTAATTAAAGACTTATACTGTTTTTTGTATGCAGATTCATCTTCCCATAAATTTTTCAGATGTATAACCTCATCATTATCATAAATAGAAGTCAAAGCTTTAAAGTTAAAATATTTTTGACGTTCAAATTTGAAATTGACATTTTCTGGTTCTGTCAACAAGTAGTTAACAATCATCTTTGTTTCTTCAACAGGTACTCGTCTACCAGTTTTATAATCACCATCAATCCAACCAACATTAACCATATATATTTTAGCATCACTGTGCTTCAAACGTTGACGCAGAATACTAGCATAACGAGTTGGTTTAAGTAATAAAAATGGTTGAGCATAACAACACGAAAACTCTGGTTTAGGCTCAGTAACACCTGCTTCAATTCCTGTAGATGTACATGTATAGCCTGATAAAAAATAATAAATTGCTTGACCTTTACTCAGTTTAGCTACTCGAGGTAAAACTCCTTTAGCGTCTTTTACAAGAAAGATTATCTTACTTGGATCATTTGTATTTACAATATTGTCAAAATTTTCTCTCGGGAAAGTTACATACGTGTTACTTTGTGATTTTGATTTTTCTCCAAAAACAATATTTTTATTTTCATCAAAGTTAGGATTCTCAATTAGCAGATTACCTTGAAGTGCTTTTTTTATACGTCTATCATTTTTCTTAAAACTTGCTGATTTAATAGTTAAGCCAGACTCTAAGCTATAGACACCTCGTGTCTCTGTCCAAGCCACAGCTTCATTAGCAACTAAGCTTTTATTATTATCTAATGCCAAAGTTGTCTTACCACTACCTGATAATCCAAAAAACATAGAACTATTAGCTTCATCATCAACACTAACAGCACAATAAAAAACGCCTATATTATTCAATGATAAATAGTAGCTCATGACAGATAATAATACTTTGTTAATCTCTGCTAAATATAAAGTACCTATTAATATGCTTTCACGCTGCTTTAGATTTGTAGCTATTATTTTTGATGAGTTTAAGCCTATTTCAACATAGTCATCAATCTCAGTTGCTGGAGAGTGCATAATCACCCACTGTGGTTCAAACTCTTCTGACTGTTTTTGATTAGGCGTAATCGATATCAATTTAAAAAAATATGCTGCTGATGCCTGAGTTGTTATTAACCGAACTGCAATTGAATTTTTTTCATCATGATTATAAAAGCCATCAATTACGAAAATATCTTTAGTAGATGCATCCTGATGAAATTTTTGCTTAATTACTTTCCAATGTTTTCTTTTTAATCTTTTATTATCCGATCCATCTTCATGCCACCAAATATTTTTCTTTGCATATTTAGTCTCAACAATATATTTATCATCAGGAAGTCTTCCTTTGATATCACCACTATCAACAATTAAAGTTTTTCCTTCGCAATCAACAAAGCCAGTATTGTTTTTAGCATGTTGAGCTAGTTCATCCAAAGATAGATCTTGATGCACTTCCTTAATTGTATATAAATATTTATTATCGTCTATGGTTGAAGGATCCATAATGAAAGTTCCTATGTTGCGAAGCATTTAGATTTTAACTGCAAATTATATCCGGTATATACTTTTTTTTCAAAAAAATATGTTATTGTTTTTGTAATAAAGTAAACTATTACCTAAATATATTAAGTAAATGATTTCTTCAACAAAATGAGTAGTGAAACTAAAGCAAATAAAACTAATTTTATTAAAAATATAATTAAAAAAGATATTGGAACAAAAAGAGTTTCTAGTGTTCTAACACGCTTCCCTCCCGAGCCAAATGGTTATCTGCATATTGGACATGCAAAATCCATATGTCTAAACTTTGGCATAGCTGAAGAGTTTGGTGGTAAATGCAACTTACGTTTTGATGATACAAACCCTGACAAGGAAGATATCGAATACATCAATGCAATAAGAGAAGATGTCGAATGGTTGGGTTTTAAATGGGAAAATGAGCCTCACTTTGCTTCAGAATACTTTGATAAGATGTATGAATTAGCAATATTACTAATAAAAAAAGGTAAAGCATATATTTGTGATTTATCAGCAGAAGAAGTGCGTGAATATCGTGGCACACTAAAAAAACCCGGTAAAGATAGTCCATATAGAGAACGTAGTATAGAGGAAAATCTTAAGCTTTTTGAAGCGATGAAAAATGGTGAGTTCGCTGAAGGAAATAAAACATTACGTGCTAAGATAGATATGGCTTCTGGCAATATCAACCTCAGAGACCCTGCTTTATATAGAATAAAGTTTTCACACCATCCAAAAACTGGAAATAAATGGTGTATATATCCAATGTATGCATTTGCACATCCATTAGAGGATGCTATAGAAACCATTACTCACTCACTATGTACATTAGAGTTTCAAGATCAAAGACCTTTCTATGACTGGGTTATCGAAGAAACTGAATTTCAACAAAAGCCTCAACAAATTGAATTTTCAAGGCTAAATTTAAATTACACTATAACTAGTAAGAGAAAGTTGAAATACCTTGTCGATAATAACCTAGTAAGTGGCTGGGATGATCCGCGTATGCCAACAATCAAAGGTTTTAGACGTAGAGGCTACACTCCTGAGTCTATTCGCAACTTCTGCGACATGATAGGAATATCTAAACAAGATTCAATCATTGATATCTCTGTTTTAGAAGAGACTATTAGAAATGACCTAAACAAAAATGCCCTAAGAAAAAATGCTGTTTTAGATCCTATCAAGGTTACTATAGCTGATATGCCAGTGCATGAATTAAATGTACCAAACCATCCCCAAGACCCTGAGTTTGGTCGCCGAGATATAACAATATCTTCTGATATTTACATTGAAAGAGATGACTTCGTCTTTGAATTAGAGAAAGATATGAAAAAACTCAGTCCTAATGGGAGAGTAAGGCTTTTAAATGCTTATGTAATTGAGTGTAAAGAAGTTATAACTAATGATGATGGTGAAATTATAGAACTAGTATGTTCTTATTTACCTGAAACATTAGGTGGTAAGAAACCTAATGATGGAATAAAACCTAATGGCATCATACATTGGGTTGATGCTAATAACTGTATTGATGCTGAAGTGAGAGTATATGACAGACTATTTAATCACGAGAATCCTGCAAGCTTTGATAATGTTGAAGATGTACTAAATCCAGACTCTCTAGAGATTATCAAAAATGCTAAAGTAGAAAAATCTCTAGAAAATATAAGCTCTGAGCAACACTTTCAATTCAATAGAATTGGTTACTTCATATCCGATTTTAAAGACTGCTCTAATGAAAATTTAGTATTCAACAGAACTGTTACTCTTAGAAATACTTGGGAAGCTAAATAGCAGATATTCTTTGTATATTAAACATTCCTATTCACAAACTTTCTCAGCAACAAAATTACCATACTTGTTAATATTGCTATAACAATAAATGTATCTAAACCATCGCTCATATTAGCTTTAGATAAACCTAAATCACTATCTGAAATATAGAAGAAACTAGCAAGAAAACCTCCTAATTTTCCCCCTACACCCAATGTAAGCAACCATATTCCCATATACAAAGCAACAAAGCCTTTAGGCGCTATTTTTGTAATCATTGATAAGCCAATAGCCGATAAAGATAGCTCAGAAACTCCCAATACTATATAAGCAAAAATGATACCATACGCCGAGACTTTAGTATGCTCAGGAGATATAAGTATTGAAACCAGTATTACTAAAAATGTGACAGTTAATAAGACAAAAGCAATATTAAATTTATCAATATCTTCTACTTTCATTCGCTTCTTATCTAAATAAATCCAAAATTTGCCTAGAATTCCTGCAAAAAATAATACACTTAATGATTCTACACTTAAAAACTGACTCGGATTTAATAACGAATTATCCACTGAATACTGAGTAAACAGCAATACACTTATAAATATTTGAAAGTACAGACCCCAATATATTATTGACAACAAGAAAAATATTCCCGCAACAAACACTTTTTTAAAACTAGATTTCTTCATTGACATACCAAGTATCACTTTAGATGCTATCACAGCAACAAATATAGATAAATTAGCAATTACTGGTTGTTCAAAGATATAAAATAAAACTATTATATATACTATTAATAAAAAAGTTACTTTCAGAGTTACTGATAAAGTAAGTTTAAACTCTATAATATGTTTATTTAAAAACTTAAAGCCTACTAATAAAAGACAAAGCATGAATGCACTAACTGCCATACTACTATAAAATGGTGCTCCATAGCCATAATTATCTTTTAACCAACTAGCTATAAATAGCGCTCCGAAGCTTCCCAAATTAATACCCATGTAGAAAATATTAAAACCAAAATCTCTTTTTGAATCATTCAAACTAGACTTGTCATAAAATCTCCCAATAAAGGCAGACATATTTGACTTTATGAGACCTGTACTTACAGAAATGAAACTCAAACCCAAATATAACATGCTTTGACTAGTTGAATATGCCAATATAAAGAATCCGCTAAGCATGAAAAGTGAACCTAGTAGACCAGCTCGGTAATATCCCAAATATCTCTCAGCAATAAAGCCTCCTAAAATAGCTGAAATATATACCATCGAAAGAGTTGTGCCAACCAAAGATGCTGATAAGTCTTGTGAAATTTGAAATTTATCTATCAAATAAAATATTAATAGTGATTGGATTATATAATACCCATAACGCTCAGCAAACTCTGCTAATGATGTGATTGCTAAAACTTTTTTTTCTTCTCTAAGATCTCTAGAGTTGATATCTTGGCTACTCATATTTAATAATATAAATAATCTTTAAACTTACATAGCCGTTATAATAACATAAATATATAATTAAATTTTGATTATTCTAATTCTAAAAGCTCTTCCCAAAGTACATATTTTTTCTCGAGATCTTCATTTAGTGAGTTGAGTTTTTGTTGAATTTCATTTTGCTGTGTTTGTGATTTTTGGTAAAAATCCAATTCCCCCATTTGTTGTTGAATCAAAGTAATATTTGCCTCTAGTTTTTCTATTTGACTTGGTAGATTACGTAGCTGTTTTTTCTGCTCATAAGTTAATCTGTTTTTTGGCTGTGGCGCCTTATTTGTTTCTTTGGTTGGTTGCAAAGGCTGTTTTCGTTGCGCTATCCAACTATCATAGCCACCAATATACTCTTGTAAGTTGCCATTCTCAAAAACTATAGTACTTGTTGCAATATTATTTATAAACTCTCTATCATGACTGACAATAATTACAGTACCTTGATAACTTATCAACATTTCCTCAAGAATTTCTAGAGTTTCAATATCTAAATCATTAGTCGGTTCATCAAGTATGATTACATTACTTGGTTTAGATAAAATTTTGGCTAACAATAATCTGTTTTTTTCTCCCCCAGACAAATGAGTAATAGGAGAATGCAACCTTTCTGGAGTAAACAAAAATTTTTGTAAATAGGTAATTACGTGAGTTTCTTTACCATCTATATTGATAAAATCAGATCCTTCTTTGACATTATCTATAATGCTAAGTGACTCATCTAATTGATCTCTTAATTGATCAAAATAGGCAATTTTAATATTATCTGCTAACGTTACTGTACCTTGTGTAGGTTTATCCAACCCAAGTAGTGAGTTTAGTAGCGTTGTTTTACCACAACCATTTTGACCAATAATTGCAATCTTGTCACCCTTTTGAATTTCAGTAGAGAAATCTTTAAACAGAAATTTATCATCATACTCAAAGCAAATATTATTAGCTTGAATAACTTTTCTAGATGATTTGCCTGCTTCAGCAACCTTGATATCAGCTTTACCAACATTTTCTCTACGTTGCTGTCTGTCACGACGCATTTGCTCTAGTGCTCTAACACGCCCTTCATTTCTAGTGCGTCTTGCTTTGATACCTTGACGAATCCAAGCTTCTTCTTGGGCTAACTTTTTATCAAACTCGCTATTTGCTTTTTCTTGAGCATCTAGGATTTGCTCTTTCTTTTCAAGAAACTTTGTATAGTTACCATCAAATGAATATAAATGTCCCCTATCAAGTTCTATAATACTTTTAGCAACATTGTTTAGAAACTTCCTATCATGAGTAATAAAAAGTATCGCTCCAGCAAAACTCGCTAAGAATTCTTCAAGCCAACTAATTGAATCAATATCCAAATGGTTTGTTGGCTCATCTAAAAGAAGTAGGTCAGGTTTTTTTATCAAAGCTCTTGCTAGAATAACTCGTCTTTTCATCCCTCCTGATAGATCTTTAAAAGAAGCTTGAGAATCAAGATTAAGTTTAGAAGCCAAAACTTCAACATCGTTTAAATATGACCAACCATGATTTTCATCAATGTAGCTATGTAATTTTGCAAGCTCATTAGATTCAGGATCTGACATTAAAGTCTGCTGATATGCTATCAGATACTCACCAAGCTCCCCTAAACCTTGTAATATAACTTCTGCGATACTTCCTTTGATATCACTAGGAACTTCTTGGATCATACTAGCGACAATAGCATTATTATGTACTATTACCTCACCACCATCTGGAATAACCTTACCTTCAATAATTTTCAATAATGATGATTTACCCGTACCATTGCGTCCAATTAGACAAATTCTTTGTCCTTTTGTAATTTCTAAATTAACCTTATCAAGAACTATTTGAGTACCAAAGTTTAAACTTACATTTTTAAGAGAGATTAGCTGCATTTAAGAAAAATAATCAAATTCAATTAATGCTGATTATTGTACCCTTTCACGCAAGATTTTGATAGAAAAGACAAAGATAATAGCAGCAATAAAATACATGAAGCCAGCAAATGTAATAGGTGAACTTGGCGATATTGATGATAAGTGTCCCATCATAATATCATTTAAGAACCATGCTAGACCAAAACCAGCACCAGCTGCTCCCATAGCTTTACCTTGCTCTTTATCAGACACAGCGCTCGAAATCATTGAAAGAAGTGCTGTATAACATATAAGCTGTGATGCAGATAAAACTATTGTTAAAACCCACTGTGCCGCTTCATTAAATATAATTGATACTAAAATAAATCCAATACCACAAATAACAGCAGCTCTCACAAAAGCTACTTGATTTGATACTTTTGCAAAAATCTTCGGTTGTATAAGAATGCTTGCTAATGCTGTAGCTAAGCCCATAACAGCGTAAAAAGCACCTGTCATAGAGATGTTATAACTATATGTTAAATTTAAAAACAACGCTACCCCTTGTGCATAAAACCCCCACGCGCACTGTACAAGAAGATAAACTACGCCAATTAACCTAACACGTTTGTCTGACAATAAAAAAGATATAGTCCTATAAATCGTACCTAATTGGATGACTAAACCTGGATTTTTTGGTAAATCCTTTTTCATAATGATAACTATAAATGCAATATTTACTAACGCTAAAATAGCTGCAAATACAAATGGTATTGTATGGCTTACTTCCATTACAGATGCAAAACTAGTGACTATTGGTCCAATTACAAAACCTAAAGACGCAGCCATAGTTATATAACCTAGATTTCGTGACTTATCTTCTTCGGTAGATATATCAATAACAGCAGCTTGAGCAATCTCAAAAGCTCCTCCAGCTAAACCGCAAATAAACCTACTTGCTACAAATAATAAATAATCATGGGAATATATTGCATATGCCGATAAAAGATAAGCAACACAAGTTGTTGATAAAGCTACAACCAATATTATTTTACGCCCATACTTATCAGATAACTCCCCTATTATTGGACAGCCTATCAATAACCCTAATGGCCAACAAGCCAAAGCTATGGAATAATACCAATTTTGAAAATTACCACCAGGATCACCAAAAGTAACACAAGATTGACCAAAGAATAATGATGGCATTATTGGAAAAACAAGCCCTGCCCCCATAATATCTATAATAATTGTTGTGATAAGTATAGGAATCAAAATATTTTTAGAGTGTAAGTTCATAACTTATATAACCTCGTAACAAATGAAAATAAAAGCTTTTCAATAAGAAAATTCAAGCGTATATACTACCGTAACAGGCTTAATTTATCAATATTTGGAAATCTGCAAAATATAGTTATGCTCTAACGAAAGTCTTTTTAGTGCATTAAGAAACATCTTTATATAAAAAATAAAACTCTCATCTTTATCATTCAAAACTCTAACATCTTTTAATAAAGGTAAAATGTGTCTTTCAAAACGTAACAATTCTTTATAACTTATACGTTTACGTTTTTTGATATCTTCTGATACATCTGTTAGTGATTTCATGATATATTTCTTAAACTCTATAAAAGCAGGTTCCTTATCAAGATCTGCTATCGTCTGAGGATCAAAAGAAAATTCTATATACTCATACATTACAATCATATATCTATATAGTCTACGAATATATAAGCTCATTTTTTCAAACTCTTGCACTTTTTTTGCAGACTTTTCATATTTCAGTTCTTTAATAAGAGTAAGGTGTTTTGCAAACTCATGAAATATACTAGTTCTAAGTTTTTTATGTGAATGATTACGCTCAATAAACAGAATATCAAAAAAATCATGAATCTCTGAAATTGTTTTAACATAACTTTCTTTAAGCCGTGTTTCTGCTCTAATCGGAAATATAAATCTATTTACAAATAATGAGATTGCTATACCCAGAGATATTTCAATAGCTCTATAAATAGCAACCTGCACACCCGGCTGTTTATTTAAAATAATAATTATAATAGTTATTCCTGCCAAAGTACCAGCATAACTGTATTTAGAAGCTCCTGCAAAATAAACAGCTAAAAAAATAAATGGTAGAATTAACACTACTTGTAAAATATGATTCTGCACTGTGGCTATAATAACTAAAGCCACCATGGCTCCAGCAATTGTTCCCAAAAATCTCATTAGTGCCTTATCTAGAGCTCCTCCTAAGTTAGGCTGAGTAGACATTACAACAACTACTGTAATTGTCATCCAAAGATACATTTGTTCTATATCAAAAAAACTACCTAACAGAAGACCTAATGTATAAGCTATCACAACAGCTAACGTAGCTTTAAGAGCATTTATTGTTGCATATTTATTACTGTTTAAAAAGGCAAACTGCATAAAAACCAACTATTTATTATAAAATTGTTTTTTATAGTTTATCATATCATTACAATACTCTTTAGCTTTAAACTCTAAGTTCTTTGAAGTACGTAAGCTTATTTTTTCATATTTTTTTTTGATAAAATATTTTTTCTAACTTAACAAAAATTTGGTGAAATAATTAATTTAAATGATTCAAAAAGATAGTAAAGCGTTTCTTATCACATTAGCATTTCTAGCGATGCTGCCTCCATTTGCTGTAAATACTTATGCTCCAGCAATTCCAAATATTGCAACTCATTTTAATATTAATACTAGTAGCGTAACCTTCACATTCACAACATCTTATTTTATAGGATTTTCAGTTGGTATGATTTTATGGGGTTCTTTATCAGATAAATTCGGTAGGAAACATTGTCTAATTATAGGAATGTTTTTATATATAATAAGCACTCTACTGTGTGCACATAGTCATAGTTTCTCACAGCTTGGATTATTTAGATTAATTCAAGGTCTAATGGTTTCATCAGGAACTGTAATTTCTTTAGCCATTGCAAGAGACTGTTATGTAGGTAAACACTTGACAAACACTGTCTCAACATTAGCCATAGTAATGTTAATATCACTCATTGTCTCACCAATGATAGGTTCAGGTTTAATATTTCTAACATCTAGCTGGAAAAGTTCTTTTTATTTCTTATTTATTCTTGGAATATTATTACTATTACTTTGTTTTATGCTTCCAGAAACACATATTAGCGAGCAAAGAACTAAATCTATAAAAAAACTATTCTCTGCATATTTTTGTCATTTTAGAAACATACAATTTATTACATATACCACTTGCTCAGGATTAATATTTGCTGCTTTTTTTAGCTACATTAGTTCTTCTTCAATAATTTTTCTTAAGATTTATGAAACAGGATATACTTTATACATACTATATTTTGCTTTAACCATAGTAGGATCAATTTTAGCAAATTTTACATTAAAAAAATTACGTAAGAAATTCCCTCTAAAATTATTTACAATTGTAGGGCTTAGTGTTTCATTATCAAGCATTCTTATAATGCTTCTATTTAGCTATATTAAGCTTAATTATGCTTATATCTTTGTAAGTTTAATGCTAATTACTTGTTATGGTCTAAGCTTAGGATCAACATCTCTATTAAGCCAATCATTACAATTGGTCTCATCTAACTTTGGCTCTGCAACAGCTATAAATAACTTTTTTAAATTTTCACTTGCTGGAGCTGCAAACTTTATAATGAGTTTTTCTACAATATCTATGCTTGTATCAAATTTACTTATCCAGCAACTAACTATTATATTAATTACTAGTTTAATTATATACCTAACCAATAAGAAAATAGGTAGATAAAGACTCCAATCAAATAATTCCTCTTTGTCTTACTGTTTCATATAATGCTATTCCTGTAGCAACAGAGACATTTAAGCTAGAAACTTCGCCTAACATTGGTAATTTAGCAAGAAAATCACAACTAGCTTTTGTGCGCTGACGCATACCACTACCTTCTGCACCAGCAACTATTGCTACAGAATCTGCTAGATTCATCGAATATAAGCTGTCATCTGCCTCGCCTGCTAAACCAATAATCCATACTCCTAATTGTTTGAGTTTTTCGATTGCTCTAGCAAGGTTAGTAACAACTACAATCTTTGTATGCTCTGCAGCACCGCAAGCAACTTTTTTGACCGTTGCATTGACTGGTGCGCTATTATCTTTAGGAATAATTATAAAATCAATACCTGCAGAATGTGCACTACGTATACACGCACCAAAATTATGAGGATCTTGGACATTATCTAATATCAAAATAAAAGCATTTTTATCCTGAGGAATTAGATTTTCAATATCATTCTCAGAATATGTTTTAAAGTCATTTATCTCTATGGCAAAGATATTTTGATGATTTGCATCTTTTCTGATTCGCCCTGGAAGTTGCTTGAAGCTATCAATATAAGTAACTTTTAACCCTTTTGATTCAGCTTTAGAGACAATACCTTCAATCTTATGATTAGCATTTGGCTTCTTAAATACCAATATTTCTTTTGCTTGATTAGCTTCTACCAAACTATCAACAGCATGAATGCCATAAATTAAACTACTCATTTAGTCTCCAAAAGCTTAACTAGCTTTTCTCTTAATCCATCAAACGAGCCATTACTCATCATCACAAGCTGGATATTTCTATCTTGGTACTTAGTTAACAATTCATCTATATGATCAACAAAATCATCAACATTCACTATAAAATCAACGTTATTACTATTTTTTAGAACTTCTTTAGCATCCCATTTTAATAAACTATGATCATACAACAATACTCTATCAGCTTCGATAATTGACATCGGCAGATTATCTTTATTGTCGCCTTGGCGCATTGTGTTTGAACGTGGATCTATAAGAGCTATTACATAAGCTTCTTTAGCTTTGTTACGCACAGCTTCTAAAGTTAGCTTAATAGAAGTCGGATGATGAGCAAAATCATCATACAAAGTAACATTATCCTGATGAGATAATACTTCTAAACGTCTTTTAACTCCCTTAAAGCTTTCTAAAGCATCTTTTACTACTTCATCAGATATATTTAGTTGTTTTGCTACCGCATAGGCACTCATCGCATTAAGTGCATTATGCTCACCTATTAAGCCCCATGATATTTCAATATTATTTCCACTAATATCACATAATTCAAACCTTGAATAATCTGCTGTATGTTTAGCTATTTTGGTTCCATTATCAGAATTTACTCTAACTAACTCTGACCAACATCCCATTGATATTATCTTTTGAACATTTTCATCTTTGTCATTATAAATAATCTTCGCTGTCGATGGCATTTTTCTAAGTAGTTGATGAAATTGCCAAAATATTGCGTCAATATCTTTGAAAATATCAGCATGATCAAACTCAATATTATTAATCACAAAAATACTTGGATCATAATGTATCAATTTTGAACGCTTATCAAAAAAAGCCGTATCATATTCATCAGCTTCAATGACAAAATACTCTGAATCTGTATAACGTGATGAAACACCAAAATCACTACTAACACCACCAACTAAAAAGCTAGGATTTAAGCCAGCCTGATCTAGTATTTTTATAGTCATTGTAGTAGTTGTAGTTTTACCATGTGTACCAGCTATTGCAATTACTTTTCTGTACTTAAGAATATTCTGATATAGCCATTGTGGTCCTGAGAAATAATTTAGCTTTTCTGCGAGAATTTTTTCTATTATTGGCATACCTCTTTTCATGATATTACCAATAATAATTTCATCAGGATTTGTATCTAGTTGATCACAATCAAATCCCTGTAATATCTCTATGCCTTGAGACTCAAGATAAGTACTCATTGGTGGATAGACATTAAGATCCGAACCTGTTACTTTATATCCCTTTTGTTTAGCTAATACAGCTAAAGAGCCCATAAAAGTACCACAGATACCTAAAATATGAATATGTTTTGACATTAAAAATTTTTTGAAACTTAATTAATAAAGTAGTTAAATTATATCAGCTTATTAAGTTTAAATATATTAATAGATCTTCTTCTGTACAACAAGAGGTTAAAGTTCCTCCATCATCGTGTATATTTGCAAAATCAGAAAGAAATGTTATCAGGTTTAAAGCTTCTAATCATCTCGCATCTTGAATTGAGCGAAGTATATCTCTCCTAAATACAATTCTTACCGTAAAAGTTCTCAAGGTTAATTCACACAAAGATATTGGATAAGAGACTTTTACAGACACTCTAATACAAAAGATATCTGAAATTAAAATAAATCTTGTCTTTATACTATCGGGTTCATTTGCTCGCAAGAAAAAAACTTATTGATGCTACAAGTACTTAATTCCCGAGTCATCGGATCTGTTTATGTTGATATAGTCACTAGTTTTGATCAGAAAGAATTTTGCTTCAATAGATTGGCAGATTTATTAGTTTTAAGACTATATTTTAGTCCAAGGACAACCGTAATCACAGTTGTTCTCACGTGGATCTTGATCTTTATTCCAGTATTTAGCTTTATAATCTATGCTGTCTACTCTTACTACAT
This sequence comes from Francisella sciaenopsi, assembly GCF_045862875.1. NCBI lineage: Bacteria > Pseudomonadati > Pseudomonadota > Gammaproteobacteria > Thiotrichales > Francisellaceae > Francisella > Francisella sciaenopsi. The sequence continues at coordinate 92,370 of NZ_BTHG01000006.1, read as the reverse complement.
CATTCTCAACATATATCTTACTAGGATCCCAGTCACCCTCTGGAGTAGGAGGTGTTGGTTGAGGGTTCAAATTCTGCCACGCTGAATCTGAATTAGGGCCTAGTGGAGAATATGCAGAAGAGTTACACCAGTTTGGATATATACACTTATATGTGCTATCACCTGCACTTACAACTGTACCAGCAACATACTCTCCAATTCCATTAGGATAAGTATATTGTGGCTCTGGTGTAGGGCCTGGTTGTGGTTCTGGCTCTGAAGAATCATAAGTTGCATCAAAATCTATACTATCATTCTTTGCTAAATTAGCTATAGCTTTTTCGATGATTCTATATAGTAATACTCTCTGCTGATTAGCTGTTTTAGGCGTATTTGAGAAACTTAGTTCAGTATCTGTAACTTTTAATTGCTTAATAGCTTGATCAAAAGCAGTATTTGCATCTGTAACACTTATATACTGAAGTTCTTCATTATGGTCTCTATATGATAATTTATGCATCACCATACCAAAAACTTCTTTTAATCTTGTGATTTTGAATACTACACTATTGTTCACTTCTATGCCTGTATTCTGAAGTTTTGTATTGTTGTTATTGAATATTTGGTTAATATAGAAAGATACTTGCCTAGGATAACGATAGTACGTAGCATCACCATCACTAGGGGTTGCATTGCCAATAATTGTTTGATATTTAATAGTATCTAACAACCAATTATTCATATTTTTATACTCTTTAGAATCGGTAGATTCATTAGCACAAATGTTTAAGTATGTTCCAAGCACCGGAGTATAATCGCCTGCATTATAAACCACATTCATTACAAACGGAAATGATAACCCATTAGCAGTACTCTTCTGAGAGTTTTCTAAGCACTTTGTCCATGAATCATGATATACATACCAGTCATTTGATGCATTAACATTCATTCTATTGATATCATTGAAGTGATAAAATGCAGTAATCATTGGGCCTGCATAAATATTTACCAAAGCTTCAGGCCCAGTCAGCGTTGTTTGATAGTCTGGATTAGGCACCTCTTTACCATCAATATATATGTCTTTATTGTCTTGATTGAATATTGAATAACCAAGAACTTTCGCAACCGAGTCATAATTTACCAGGCCAAGAGCACCTTTTTCACCAACTGCTGGTAATCTTTTTGAATAATCATTGATTTGATAAGGACCTCCTTGACCCACTGATAGAAGAATATCAGAGTAAGTTTTGTTTTGAATTGATTGATCCGGATTATTTGGCTCAAAGTTAGTGTTAATTTGAGTCGTCATATCCGATTCTTGCATTAGTTGTCCAATTAATGAACCATATAGATAATCCTTATTGAATTTCATATCAGGATATTTTTGCTTGATCAAATATCCATACATAACTCCGGCAATAGTATTGGACATAATTACAGTATTTGCATATTCAGTATTGGTAGCGAATAAGTCATAAGTTGCTGATTTACTGATAGGGAATGTATTGTGATATGCAACTTGCCCTTCTTTCAGTGGTGTATTAGCCACTGATAATACTGGTAGTGCTATTGATGCTAGTATTGAGCTGACAATGATTTTTTTCATATATGTTCCTCACCAAAAAATGACTTTATTTAATAAAATAAACTTTGTGAGATTATTATATATCAAGTTAAAAAAGTTTATCTGTTAGATATTAATAGTCCTTGTCAAAAATTGATGAATATTATTTAGATAACTCTGTTATAGTATCAAAATCAAATTCTTCATCTTTGAAAAAACCTTGCAATCTTCTGAAGTTCAAAGATATTATTGTTATTAAATATCCTGATATCCTTGACAAGTTAACTGTTTATGATGATATTAAACCCATTAATAGATTACATAAGTAATCTACTCTCGACTTATCTAAGTAAATATTTTAGATAAATTTCCTCTTGGCTGATTACAGTGCTTTTTCATGTCTCATAAATAATGAACAAATAAGGCTTTTGTCAGCTTTTTTAATTTTTTCATCATGTACATCTATCTTAAACTATATTTACTTGGTATTACCAAAGTTATTATCTATAATTTATAGTAGGTTTGGATGTATTAGGAATAATATATGTTTATAGAGTTTGCCCTTAAGAATCAGGTACTTAAATTTGGTGAATTTACCCTTAAATCAGGACGTATTAGTCCATATTTCTTTAATGCGGGGTTATTTAACACAGGTACTCAACTTGCAACACTTGCCGATTATTACGCTCAACTGATTACCAAAAGCAATATCAAGTACGATATTCTTTTTGGACCAGCATATAAAGGAATTCCTCTAGTTGCAGCTATCTCTACTGTACTAGCTCTGAAGTATAATATAGATATGCCTTATGCTTTTGATCGTAAAGAAGCAAAAGATCATGGTGAAGGTGGTGTATTTGTTGGTGCCGACATGACTAATAAAAAAGTATTACTCATAGATGATGTGATGACTGCAGGTACCGCATTTCACGAGTCATACAACAAGCTAAAAACTATTAATGCTGAGATAGCTGGTGTTATACTATCGATAGATCGACAAGAAAAAGCTAAAGATAGCGATATTTCAGCAACCAAGAAAATATCTCAAGATTTCAATATCCCAGTTTTAGCGGTGACAAACTTTGAAAATATTTTTGAGTATGTCAAAGAAAATCTTGATGAAACAATAATCGACAAATTCAAACAGTATCGTCAAAAATATGGCTCATAACAAAGATATTTATCTAATTTCGGATCTTCATCTAAATGCTAACCATGCTGAGATGGCCGATCTTTTTAAAAAGTTTTTAGATAGTATTACATCTACACAAAATCAACTTTTCATACTTGGTGACTTTTTTGATTATTGGATTGGTGACAACCACAGAGATGACTTTTATCATAAAATCACAAAGTGGCTAAAAGAAGCTTCAGATCAAGGTTTAGAAATATTTTTCATGTATGGAAATCGTGATTTTTTGATTGGTCGAAAATTTGCTAAACAAAGTGGAGTGACTCTAATTAAAGATCCGTATTATATAAATATATCTAATCAAAAAATACTTTTCTCGCATGGAGATCTATTTTGTACAGATGATAAGAGTTACCAAACTTATAGAAAATGGATTGCATATAACCCTATTCTGAGATTTATTTTTAGAAGATTACCTTTATTCATAAGAGAATATACAGCAAAGAATGTCCGCCAAGCAAGCTATGTAAAAAATCGTAAGAATCCAAATGTTGATGTAACTAATAAAGGTATCGAAAAATATCGTAACAATTGTGATATTGTCATTCATGGTCATACGCATAAAATGGCTATACATATAGCTGATAACTATACTAGATATGTACTTGGTGACTGGTTCAACGATGGTAATTATATAAAAATCTCAAAAAATGGTGAGATTATGCAAATCACCTCAATTTAGATAATCCTTTTTTTAAAGCCAAATTTCTAACTAATTAATTGAAGTAAATATCGCTTAAACATATAATAATTTTATCTTTATTTTCCATATAATGTAATTATGTATTTCGGTGTTGACTATTACCCAGAGCAATGGGACTATTCTCTTATTGATGATGATTTAAATCGTATAGCAAATTCTGAGTTAAATTGTATTAGAATTGCTGAATTTGCTTGGCATCTAATGGAGCCTAGAGAAAATCAGTTTGATTTTAGTTTTTTTGAAATGATACTAAATAAAGCTCATAAACTAGGATTAAAAGTCATGTTAGGCACGCCTACAGCAACTGTTCCTGCATGGCTATATAAAAAAGATCCTAAAATTTTCTCTATTGATGAAAATGGTTTACAAAGACATTTTGGTGGTAGAAGACAAGCTTGCCTAAATTCGCCAACTTATAATAAGTATGCTGAGCGCATTACTCAAAAAATGGTTGAAACATATCATAAACACCCAGCTTTACTGCTTTGGCACATTGATAATGAGCTTGGTCATGAAACTAGTGATATGTGTTATTGTGATCAGTGTGAATTGGAGTTTAGAAACTATCTAAAACAACAGTTTAATAACGACATCAATTCATTTAATGATGCTATTGGTTCTGTTTTTTGGTCTCAAACTTACAACAATTTTGATGAAATAAATATTCCTCGTCCAACAATTCCAGCTCCAAATCCTGGTATGATATTATACTTCAATCGCTTTAGAGCTCAAACAACAACAAACTTTTTAGCAATACAAGCTAAGGTTATTAAAGATATGGTACCAAACCAACAAACTTTACATAATTTTACTGGGGACTACTTTTCTAAAGCACAAGATCATACAGATCTAGCAGAACAAATAGATATCGTTGCTTTAAACAACTATCCAGTATGGGGTGGTCAACAAATCCCTGTAGATGCATATAAAACAGCTATGAAGTTAGATCAAACTAGAGGTTTTCATAGAAAAAACTACTGGATCACAGAACAACTGATAGGTGCTCAAGCTCATAATATAATGGGATTTGTACCTAGGCCTGGACATGCTAAGTTATGGTCCTTCCAAGCTATGGCTAGAGGCTGTGAAAACCTAATATATTTCAGATGGCGTACTGCCACAAAAGGTGCTGAACAATTTTGTTATGGCGTACTAGATCATGATAACAAATATAACCATCGTTATGATGAAATGATAGATATCATTAGATTAGCAAAACAAAATCAAAAGGCAATACAAGCTCCAACACAATCAAAAGTAGCATTGCTATACTCAATGGATAATATCTATAGCTGGCGTATTCAGCAACAATCTACCGCTTTTAATATCCAACATGAACACGCTAGGCTATACAAACCTTTTTTTGATGCAAACATTAGTGTTGACGTATTAGATATTCGTCATAATTTTAGTAGTTATTCTATTTTATTACTTCCAGTAGCTATGTTAATTACTGATGAAAATATTGCTAGAATCAAAACATTCATCGAGAATGGTGGCACAGTTATCGCTACATTTAGAGCAGGCCTAAAAGAATATCATAATGAAATTCGTTTTGGCGTTGAGAATCCAATTCATGAACTTGCTGGTGTAAAAGCAGAATATTTTGAGCCTCTTCCTATAGGAGCAGATTGTAAAATCAAATATCAAGGTAAAGATTTAACTGCTACCGTATGGCGTGATATGCTTACAGTTAAAGAATCTAGCAAGTCACTATGTAACTATATTGATGAATTTGAAAATTATAGTGCTGCTGTAAAAAATAAAGTGGGCAAGGGAGAAATTTATTATATAGGCACCGGTATTGATGATGAATATTTTTGGAATGATTTAGTCTTAGATTTAGCTAAAAAACATAATTTAGATACTTATAGTTCTCCGAGTGACATTGAAGTTGTTATCAAAGGTGAAAAGGATTCTAAAATTGCTATTATCTTAAATCACAATGGAAATGAAATAGAATATTTAGGGCTTAAACTTAAAGCATATGATACTCAAATATTAAAATACTCAGAGTTTTATGAATTATACTCTAAATATTACCAATAGGAATCTATCATGAAATACAATATCCGTCGTTGGAATCCTTTTTTAATTTCAATACCCGATATTGGAATTGGAATGTACTGGTCATTAACTGGAACTATTGGCTCATGGATAGTATACCAACATACAGACTCATCTTTATTAGCTGGATTTTTGTTATCCATGGCTGCATTCACTGGTTTATTTATGCAGACACTATCAGGAATTATTTCTGACAAAACTTCCCCAAGCACCTTTCTTGGCAAAAGAACAACTTGGCTATTAATAGGACTTATAAGCACATGTATATTTCAGATGTTATGGCCTTTTGCTCCTAATTATATTTGTTTATTTGTAATAGCTTTTTTGACATATGCTAGCATAAACTTCTTTCAAGGACCTTACTACACAATGGTTGTAGAAGTTGTTGATCGTGATCAAATTCCTTTTGCTACACTACTAGCTAGGACTACAGCACAAATAGGAACAATAATTATTGGTCTAGTTGGAGCAATGATCTGGAACATGGGTGGTGCTTTTCTCAGCTGTATTTTTGTATGCTTACTCTTAATAGTTCCTACTATAGCAGTAATACCTTTTATAGTTAAAGAAAGACCTGAAAATCAGATGACGTCTGCTTTTAAACTAAGCTTTGATATATTCAGCAATAGAAATATTAATCTGCTATTTTTGGCTACTTTCTGTATGCTAACTGGATTTGGTGCTTTTATGCCTCTAATGGGAGGATATATGAACCACTACTTAGGTTTTAGTAAAGACTTTTCAGCATCATTAGTAATGTTTTTTGGGATAGGCTCTGTTATTGTTGGAATACTAGCAACAACTATTATTAATCTAATAAAGGTTGAAAATATATTTAAAATCGGACTATTAGTATTTGCTATTGCATTAATATGTGGATCTTTTTTAACTACAGAAAGCTATCTTTGGTATATTATCACATTCGCAGTTGCTACAGGATTTATTCTATCTCAAGTATCTTGCTATACATTGATAGCTAAACTAGCTCCTAAAGATAGGCTTGGTGAATATATGGGATGGTTAAATATGTTTTTCTCATTACCTCAACTAATTATCCTTATATGTGGTGGATTACTTATAGATAGTAATTTAGCACCATATTTATATTGGATAGCTGGAGTTATTTTAATAATAGGATTTATTGCAGTTACTCAGATTAAATCAAAGAATTCTTAAAGAATTTTGCGAACTTACTTTTTTCTTAAGCTTCAAAAGCTCTTGTATAAACTTCGCAAAGTTCATCCATAGACTTATTTATCGCTACCTTATGTTGCTCTTTGTCTAGTAGCTTCTGTAACGCTGGCGTAGCTGGAACCTGTATATCTAATATTGGCTCAATTACGCTCTCAAATTTAGCAGGATGTGCAGTCGCTACGATTATATAATCCTTATTAACATCAAGCTGATTTTTTGCTACAAAACCTGTTGCAGTGTGTGGGCAAACAACTTCATTATACTGACGATAAACTTGCTTAATTTCTTCTATGATTTCAAAATCAGAAACACATATAGCCTTAACATTAGCTTTGAAATTTTCATAATTCCCTAGCAAGTATAATAATCTTTCAAAATTACTAGGATTACCAACATCCATCGCATTAGCTAATGTTTCAACACTTGCTCTTGGGTTAAATTCTCCAGTATTTAAGTAATCTATAACCGTATCATTTGCATTTAGACTCATAGATATCTCACCGATTGGGAAGCCCATTTGTTTAGCCCAAAATGCTGCTGTGATATTACCAATATTACCAGATGGAACTATGTAGTTTGCTTTCTCTCCAGTCTGTGAATAATGCTGCCATGATGTATAAGCATAGTAAGTAGATTGTGGTAGTAATCTACCAATATTAATACTATTAGATGTATTTAGTTTCGTTCTTTCTGTCCACCAAGGTGTCTTAAAAGCTTCTTTAACTAAACTTTGACAATCATCAAAAACTCCTTCAACTTCAACAGCTTGTATATTATCTCCCCAACAAGTTATTTGTTTTTCTTGTCTCTTGGAGATTTTACCCTTAGGAAACATCACTATAACACGAATATTACCCTTACCATGAAAAGCTGCTGCTACTGCAGAACCTGTATCGCCAGAGGTTGCCACTAAAATTGTAAATGGCTTCTCACTATCTATAGAACTTAAACAATTTGCTAAAAATCTCGCACCAAAATCCTTAAAAGATAAAGTTGGTCCATGAAAAAGCTCTAAAACAGATGTAGTTTTATCCAAGCGCTTAACTGGCACATCAAATGTAAAAGCATTATTACAAATCTTATCTAAAGAAGCTTCAAGCTGATCTCCCTTAAAGAACTCTCTCAAAGTATTTGCAGCAAATTCAGCATAGCTAATATCTTTAGCAAAACTCTGCCAATCAACCGTTGGAAATCTCTCCGGTACAAACAGTCCTCCATCAGGAGCTAACCCAGACTGCATTGCCTCGCTTAATGAAACTTTGATATTTTTATCTCTTGTACTAATAAAATTCATGTCTTACCTTTATTATTTTTTCTCTAGTATATATGCACCTTTGTCACTCATAGCACTTATCCAGCTATCTGACTTTAGGTCAAATTCTTTAAACTTATCTTGCATTGTTTTAGCAACAACATTCGCATCATCTTGTTTTTTTACAAGTGCAAACATTGTCGGTCCTGATCCTGATATACCACAAGCTATCGCACCAGTATCATAAGCAGCTTTTTGTACATCATAAAACCCTGTGATTAATTTAGATCTTCTTGGTTCAATCAATATATCTTTTAGACTTTGACTCAACAATTCAATATCTTGTGTGTATAAAGCACTTATTGTAGCTGCTAAGCATGCACTATGTTCAACTATTGTAGATAAATCATAAGGCTCTTTCAAAAGCTCACGTGCTTTTTTTGTCTCAATTGAAAGATCTGGACAAACTATAACGACATTACAATCAACTATTGGTAAATCTATTTTTTTGCATGGTTTTGAACTTTGTAATAATACCAGTCCACCAAACATACATGGAACTGCATTATCACCATGAAATGATCCTGATATCAAACTCTCACCATAGATAGCATAGTCAATCAAATCATCATAGCTATACGGTGTTTCAAAAAAAGCATTCATCGCGACTAGAGCTGCAACAGATGAGGCTGCTGAACCACCCATACCAGAACCTAAAGTAATACCTTTTTGTATATAAACATCAAAACCTATCTTGATATTTTTATCTGTCAAAAACTTTTTAATTACCGCTGTAGCAACATTCTTATCACTGTCAAAAGGTAATTTATCTGCGCCAGTGGCTCCACTAATTTGTTTGATAATCAACTCAGTATCATCTCTTTTGATAAGCTCTATAGTATCACCGACTCCATCAATAGCAAATCCTAGCAAATCATAACCAACTGCAAAATTTGCACTAGTTGCTGGAGCAAATGCCTTAGCTGATTTAATATTAGCTAATTTCATGACTACTTTTCTCTTATCACAGTTATAACATCAGCATATACACCTGCCGCTGTTACCTCAACACCAGCACCAGCACCTTGGATAACCATAGGCTGAGTATATCTATCTGTATTTATCATTACGATATTATCAGTACCTTTCACATTTGCAAAAGGACTAGATTCATCATAAGCTTGAATACCTACATTTGCCGCACCATTAACTATAGATCCAACATAATGCACACCAGCAAGTTTTTGCTTCTTAGCTGCTATTTGTTGCATTATTTGCTCGTTAAATGCTGGAAGTTTTGCAAAAAACTCTTCTACACTACATTCACGCAACTCTTCAGGTACTAAATTTTCAATAACCAAGTCATTCAAGCCTATATTTAAACCTATCTCTCGAGCTAAGATCACTGTCTTTCTCGCGACATCCATACCCGATAAATCTTGTCTTGGATCTGGCTCTGTATACCCAGCATCATAAGCCATTTTAACTGCATCTGAGAAAATCACACCGTTATTTAACTGAGTAAATAAATAGCTTAAAGTTCCTGAGAAAATTCCTTTTATAGTGCTAACATGATCACCACTTTGAACCATATTTTGTAATGTAACTATTAGCGGAAGACCCGCACAAACGTTTGTTTCATATAGAAAACTAGTACCATTTTGCTTAGCGACTTTTCTAAGCTCTTGATAGAACTCATAGTTTCCTGAATTTGCATATTTATTAGGAGTAATTACGCTTATTCCATTCTTTAAGAAATTACTATAATTTTTCGAAACATTTTCACTTGCCGTAGCATCAATAACAATTTTTTTTGTAGCTGAAGCATGTGACATAAACTCAGCCAACTTCTCTAGATTAACTTGTTCTGTATTCTCATTAAGTAGATTATCTATATTTTCAAATAATAAATTCTCATAAGAAACTCGCATTTGCTTTGAATTAGTAGCTCCGACTAATACTAAATTAATGCCTTTTGCATACCATTTTTCATAAGTTTTTTTGACTTGTTTAATAAATGCTGTACCAATATTTCCAGCTCCAATAACAGCAATTGCGATATCATCACTCTCAGAATTATAGTGACGATGCATAGCTTGTACGCCACGTATCTCATCTTCTGCTTTTACAGCAAATGTAACACTTCTTTCTGATGATCCTTGAGCAATAGCATGTATATTGATATTTGCTAACTTAAGTGAATTTACCAATTTTGCTAGCGAGCCAGTCTTAGACTTCATGCCCTCACCAACAGCTGTAATCAAAGCATGATGTTTATGAACAACTATTTCTTCGATAAGATTACTCTTTATCTCATTTGCAAACTCTTGTCTAAGAGCTTCTGTTGCTTTGTCCGCGTTGACACTATCTATAGCAAAACAGATAGAGTACTCAGAACTAGCCTGAGATATCATCATTACCGACACTTCTGCCTTCTCTAACGCTCCAAATACTTTAAATGATATTCCTGATACACCAATCATACCAGCACCTTGCACACGCACAATCGCAACATCTGAGACGCTTGTTAGACCTTTGATAATTCCTTGATTTTCATCTTTATCTGCACTAATTTTAGTACCAACTTCATTTGGAGAATAACTACTCTTAATGTAGATTGGAGTTCTTTCTAGAGCCATAGGAGCAATAGTCAAAGGATGTACTACAGATGCACCGAAGTATGCAAGCTCAAGAGCTTCTTTATATGTTAATTGAGTTAGAGGTTTTGCTTCTGGAACCACTTGTGGATTTGCACTATATACACCCGCCACATCTGTCCAAATATATAATTTATCTGCTTGTAATAATTTGGCAAAAATAGCTGCTGAGTAATCACTACAATTCAAACCTAATATAGTTCTTTTGCCTAGTCTATTTTGAGCAATAAAGCCAGTTATGATATATACATCTGCTGGATTATCATTTTTGATAGACTCAAGTAGCTCCAAACTTTTTTGCCAGTCAACTGTAACAGGATAGCTACGATCATTTACAATCAAACATTGTGATGCATCTATGAAATAAGATTTTTTACCTTTTGATTGCAAATATAGTGTAAGAATTTTAGCTGACCAGATTTCCCCAAACCCTAGTATGAAAAATCTTAAGCTATCTGCACAAAAACCTGTAATAGCAATAGTACTTAAAATATGTTTGATATTTTTTAAATCTTCTAAGATTGACTGCTGCAGTGAATCATCTGAAGGAACTAATTCCTGAAGTATAGAACTATGATGCTCAAAAATAAAATTAAGTGTTTCACTATAATCTTGAGATTCAATCGCTTGATCTATAGCTTTTTGTAAATTACTAGTAGTTTTTGCTGACGCAGAAACTACCACAGCTTCATCGACACAACTAATTATATTCGAAACATTTTTTATTTTCTCAGCTGATGCTAAACTACTACCACCAAATTTATGTACTATCATATTTTACACTCTTACTCTTAACAAATATCAAATTGATTACTTTTGTATTATACTTGAGCCATAAATTTTATCACTAATAATTATGAGGGTTTTATGCTTAAAGTTGGTTTTATTGGTTGGCGTGGAATGGTTGGCTCAGTTTTGATGTCTCGCATGGTTGAATCGAAAGATTTTGATGATATCATGCCAACATTTTTTTCAACATCTCAAGCAGGACAACAGCCTTCAGGTTTTATGGAGAAATATGGCGCACTACTAGATGCCTACAGCATCGAAGAATTAGCTAAAATGGATATACTTCTAAGCTGTCAAGGTGGTGAATATACCAAAGAAATTCACTCTAAGTTAAGAGCATCTGGTTGGCAAGGTTTTTGGATAGATGCCGCATCTACACTACGTCTAGAGAATGAAAGTACTCTAGTTCTAGATCCATTAAATCATGGGCAAATAATCAACGCTATTGATAGTGGTAAAAAAGACTTTATTGGTAGTAATTGCACTGTTAGTTTAATGTCTCTAGCAATCGCTGGACTACTTAAAGAAGATCTTGTTGAATGGGTTAACTCTAGTACTTACCAAGCGATATCAGGTTCTGGTGCTGCAGCAATGCAAGAACTTCTCCAACAAGCTGATCTTTTGAGTAAAGCTGATGATACAAATACAGATATACTAACAAGAGAAAAAACTCTAAGAGAACTATCTAAAGACTCTTCAAAAATCCCTCAACAAAAAACTGTACAAACTTTGGCTTATAATCTATTGCCTTGGATAGATGTTGGTATGCCAAGTGGACAAACAAAAGAAGAGTACAAGGCAGCTACAGAACTAAACAAGATTTTAGATACTAAGAAAACAATCCCTGTTGATGGCGTATGTGTCAGAGTTTCTAGCCTAAGATCACATTCTCAAGCTTTGACAGTCAAGCTTAGAAAGAAACTAACGATTGATGAAATTAAGCAAAAAATATCTCAAGGTAACGAGTGGGTTAAAGTAATAGATAATAACAAAGAAGAAACTCTTAAGCACCTAACACCTCAAGCAACTTCAGGAACTCTTGATATCGCTATAGGTCGTATTAAGTCATCTCTATTAGCTGATGATATATTTCATTGTTTCACGGTGGGAGATCAGCTATTATGGGGAGCTGCAGAACCACTAAGAAGAGTTTTAAATATTATTAAAAATAAAATCTGAAATAAAAAATCTTAGAAAGTTTAAAAGATTCAATTCTTTTAGGCTATTCCCAAACATAACCTTTTGGCAAATCACAAGATACGCCTTTTTGGCTTAGCATCATAGTTTTCATATTTGTAATAGGACAACTACAAGTCGCATACTCTTTTGAACCTTTCTCATATTTACATGGCTGAGTCATACAACCTGCCACATCAATATTTTGACATTTAACCCCTTCACCTGGTTTTGCAATATCATAGTCCTTATTCATATCAAAACCATAAGTTGAAATTAAATCAGCACCTGGGATAAAAGAGACATTATCATCTTGAGTATTTTGATTAGCTATATACTTACACACTGGAGCTTCTACTCCTTTACAATCACCATTACCATCCGGTAGACAAGTAGAAAGGTTTTTACACTTTGAGCCATCTTTACCACAAACTGCTACTGTCTTATAATAAACACCTAAGTTCATAATTCCATCAATATTGACATAGTTAGGACCTGTGAAAACCTTACATCTACAATTAGCTATTTTTCCATCTTCGCTTACTTTACATGGCATAGCTTGATTGTTTGGATTTATACCTGTTGCTTCTGGAGAGCCTGAGTAGTGACAATTTGCATAAGTTGCATTTGCACAATACAGTTGTTTAGTTGCACTAGTTGCTCCACCACCAGACCAAGCTGAGCCATATTTAGTAGGCTTACATAAGGTCGGATAAAAAGGCATATTACTACAGTTATCGCCACAAAAGGGTCTTACAGAATCACAAAGTACATTTGACTCCATTAGTGGATACTTCACGATATCTTTACCAAAAGATATGCTTATAAGTAATACAAAAGCTAATATAGCAAAAAGTCTTTTCATAATATCCCTTATAAATTTTCCTTAACAAATTTGACAACTTCTTCCATTTTAAAGCTTCTAGCTCCTTTGACAGTAAGTTTAGTATTTTGTTGAGATTTATACTCATCGAGTACTTTTAATAAATCATTATTTAACTTTTGTTTGTCATCATAATATTTAGCATTTAAACCTTTATACTCTTCTAAAGCAAACTTTATTAAATTTTTTTCGCCAAATAAAAATATATTATCCAAATTTGCTTTATTGAGCCACTGCCCCATCTTGCGATGATAGTTCTCTGCCTCATCACCTAGTTCTCTCATTGAGGTAATTGCTATAACTTTTTTACCATCATAACCTGCTAAATCTTCAATAGCTGCTTTAACTGCTGTTGCACTAGCATTATATGTATCATCTACAAGAGTAAATCTATCATTTAGTTTTTCAATTGAGAATCTACCTTTATAGTTTTTGATATTTTGCGTATTTTGTAAGAAGTCAGCAGGTTCCAGTCCTGCAGCAACTACACTTGCTATTGCAAGCATACTATTAGACAAATTATGCTTACCAATATTTGGCAACTGATAGTTATATTGTTTGTCAAAGATTCTAACCTTAACATCATAGAACTCTGGTGTAACCTGATAATCTAAGATGATGATATCTGCATCTTGCTTACTCATTGAGCAAGTAATTTTGTTACAGTCTAATTTGCCTGAATAAGCTGGTATTCTTTCATCATCAAGATTTACAATGCAAAAACCATCTTTTGGTAAAGTTTTAAGAAGCTCACCTTTTTCAACCATTACACCATCTATAGTTTTTAGGTTTTCTAAATGGCTAGCACCAACATTTGTTATCAACGCAATATCTGGTTGAATAATTTCAGCAGCAGCTTTTATCTCACCTGCAACGCTTGTACCAGTTTCAATCACAGCAAAATCGACATCTTGTGGAGTTTCTAAAACTGTCATCGGCACACCAAGATAGTTGTTGAAATTACCTTGCGTAAAATGTACTTTTTTACCTCCAAGTAGAGTTACCATCATCTCTTTAACAGTTGTTTTACCACAACTGCCAGTTAAGGAAATAATTGGCATTTTTAGAGACTTACGATACTCTTTGGCTAATGCTCTAAGTCCCTTGATAGTATTACCACAAACTACTTGCGGAATATTTATATCTTGTTTTTTTGATACTAACAAAGCTTTTGCACCATTGCTAATAGCACTTGGAATAAACTCATGGCCGTCACGATTAGCTACAATCGCAACAAATAAAGCATCTTGCTTAATATCATTAGAATTAATGCTAACTGTTTGAATTGATACATCTTCACCGATGTATTCTAACCCAGATTGTGTTGCTAATTGTTTTAGTGATTTGATCATTTTTTCTCCATAAGACTAATATCAAATTCCCCTTCCTGTCACTGAGCGAAGTCTAAGTGTGAAGGGAAAATAGCTTTAAATAAACTATCGTAGTGACAGATCATTGATCTGTCTGTTTTCTTATGACAGTACAATGTACTGTCACTACAAATATTTGCTTAAACTAGCCAACCTTTCTCTACAGCCAAATCAATCTGTCCTTTTACATATTGCCATAACTCTGGAGCAATGTCTTTTAATCCTAAGTTTCTATTAATAACTTTTTCTTTAGGTACTTTGCCATAAGCTACCCAACTACCACCATTATTTTGCATATTTTGCAAAACTGGGACTGCTCGCTCGATAGCTTTTGAATATTTTGCTTCTGCTGTTTGATTATCTTCAAACTCAATCCATAAGGCTTTATACTCATCAGCCTCATCTTTTGGCAACAATGCAAATATTTTTTCTAATGCTTCTAGCTCTTTATCATTTTGCTCTGCAAGTATTGCATGATTATCAAAAGCATAAGTATCACCTGCATATATCTCAACAATATCATGGATCAATAGCATCTTAAGCACTTTTAGCATATCAAGCTCTTCACTTGCATATTCTTCTAATATAACGCCCATAAGAGCTACATGCCAACTATGTTCTGCTGTATTCTCTCTACGATTATTATCACATTTTATCAATGCTCTACGATATACGCCTTTTAGCTTATCTATCTCTTGGATAAAACTTATTTTCTTTTCTAAATTTGTCATTTTGCTCCATAAATATCATAAATTTCCCTTCAAAATATTGAAGGGGTGGCAACCTTTAGGTTGACGGGGTAGTGTTTTTATACTTAGCGATAACTTCTCGCTCATCAAAATACTCTTTAATGCCATTTTTATCAAGATAGCACTCATGACCTTTACCGGCTAATAGAATAACATCATTGGCTTTCGAGTTTTCAATACTATATTTAATAGCTTTTTCTCTACTATCAATAAAAGTATGCTTATCAGGATGACTAAAACCTTTTTTGATATCATCAAAAATACTTTCAATATTTTCAAAACGGTTATTATCTTCTGTAACGACTACTTTATTAGCGTATTCTTCTGCTATTTTAGCCATTATAGGTCTTTTGGTGGTATCTCTATTACCACCACAACCAAAGATACACCATAGATCATTTAGATGATAGTTTGCTAAAGTTTGTAGAGCTTTCTCCAAAGCATCTGGAGTATGCGCATAGTCAATTATGATTTTAGCACAATTTGCTAATGCGATTACTTCCATACGCCCTTTTACAGGTTTTAATTTAGAAATATTTTCTAGAAGTTGATCTCTAGTAGAGCCATCATCTAATGCCGCTAAGCTCAAACCCAAATTCATTAGATTAAATTCGCCAACTAAAGATGTTTGATAAGTACCCATATACTTTTGAGAAATATATAAATCAAAGCTTGTTTGCATATTCTCTATACTCCTAGATTCCAGATAAATATCCGCTTTTTTTGATTTTAAACTGACTGTTACTATCTCACAATCGCAAACTTTACACAGTTTCAAACCATATTCATCATCTATATTTATTACAGCTTTTTTAAGGCTTTTAAACTGGAACAGTTTTGCTTTAGCCTCAAAATAATTATCCATAGTCTTATGATAATCAAGATGATCATGACTAAGATTACTAAATACTGCAATATCAAAATCTAAACCTTCAGTACGCTTTTGATCCAATGAGTGAGAAGATACTTCCATAACAAGATTTTGATAATCCTTATAATATGAAATAGTTTGATACAAAGATAATATGTCTAATGTTGTATGGGTACTTTCTTGTAGATCTGGATAAATCCCATTGCCATTTGTACCTAGTAATAATGATTTTTGACCGATTAATTTTTGTAATTGTGCAATATAACTAGAAATAGATGTTTTACCATTTGTACCTGTTATACCTATTATATTTTGTGGCTTTTTATAGTCATAAAACCATTTAGCAAGGTTCGATAGTTTCTCTTTTAAATTTTGAATATAGAAAACACATTTATGATCTTCAAATTCATGACTATCTGTTAATACTAAGCTAACATTTTTAGCTAAAACACTATCAATATATTTATTACCATCAGTTGATAGCCCTTTGAGAGCTATAAATGCTGATTTTGCGTCACATTTACGACTATCTAAAGATAGCGTTTCAATTTGAAAATTATTTGGAGATAAGGTTTGAATATCTAGAAATTTTAATATTTGATTTATACTTTTCATTTTAATTTTCACCACATTAAAGCACTTTGTGGCAAGCTTATGTCAAAGTCATTGATCCAGTGACTACAACTGTCTGGGCTTGCGAGTTTTGTAGGCACCAATGACTTACATTAAAGCGCGAACATGTGCTAAGCAGTTTTGCATACTTTTTCTACTATTGCAAAAAGTATGTCGCTAAAATTTACATCGTAAGTTAACGAAAGCATTTAATCAATTGTCTTTTTTAAAAGCTGGAAAACCTAATTTTTCTCTAGCACTATAATATTCTTTAGCCACTTCTAGGGCTAACTTTCTAACTCTTAGAATATAGCCTTGTCTTTCTGTCACAGATATTGCATGACGCGCATCTAATAAGTTAAAAGTATGTGAAGCTTTCAATACAAACTCATAAGCTGGTATCGGTAGATTTTTTCCTACTAGTCTATAACCTTCTTTCTCTAATAAATCAAACTGTTTGAAAAGCTCTTCAACATTAGCCTCTTCAAAATTATAAGTAGACATCTCAATTTCATTTTGTAAAAATACATCACGATAATACAAAGGACCATTTTGCGTATTAGCCCATAAGATATCATACATACTATCAACATTTTGGATATACATAGCTAGTCGCTCAAGACCATAAGTAATCTCACCCATAACCGGCTTACACTCCAGTCCACCTACTTGTTGGAAATATGTAAACTGTGTAATCTCCATACCATTTGACCATACTTCCCAACCAAGTCCCCAAGCACCTAGTGTTGGCGACTCCCAGTTATCTTCAACAAAACGAATATCATTCTCTAATGGATCAATACCTAGCTCTCTAAGTGAACCAAGATATAATTCTTGAATATCATCAGGCGATGGCTTCATTACAACCTGATATTGATAGTAATGCTGTGTACGATTTGGATTCTCACCATAACGACCATCTGTAGGACGTCTAGATGGTTGGACATATGCTGCTGTCCATGGCTCTGGACCTATCGCTCGTAGAGTTGTCGCTGGATGAAAAGTCCCAGCACCTACTTCCATATCTAATGGCTGAATAATCGCACAACCTTTAGATGCCCAATAATGATGTAGTTTTAAAATAATTTCTTGAAATGTAAGCATTTTGAATATTTTTTAACCTAATTAATTGAGATAGATTTTAACATATTTAAAGTTAGAGTTGCGAAAAATGCTTAGAGGATGTTGATATTTCTATTCAAGTACAAAAAATAAGTTTATGTAATATCTAAAAAGGTTAAATAGTGTTGTTTTATACTCATAATTATTTTTTTATAAATTTTGATGATGGTAACGCCGTGCTCTGGGGCAAACCGGAGCGCAGCGTAGGTTTGTCCCTAGCAGCACTTTGTTATGCCTTTTTCGCACTTTCCGAAACTTTCAATGCAGATTTTCCTGCTTTTTCAATAATTTCTAGTGCTTTCTCTAATGCTCCAGCGTCTACCGTTGGGCTTTCCTGTTTGCTAAATGCATTTATACCCGTGATATTCCAGTGTTCGAATGCTTCTTTAACTTCTGACCAATTGGCGGTAGAGCCATAAGATTCAAGGTAAAATTTGCCAAAATTAATGGCATGCCTTCTATCGGCATTTTTAAGTGACTCCTGCATATATGAGCTACTAAACAAATAAGAGTATTTGGCAACCCCCAGAAGTAGACCAACTGCGATAATCCCCTTGAATAAAGTAAAGATTAGAAATGGCCATGATACATCCTTTAAGTCATCGATATTTGTAGTGAATGTGATTACCACAAATAATGCGAAGCCGATTACCATAGCCCCTGCACCAATGCCACTCCATATTTTAGATATAGTATGAAATTTGGACTCTTTGCTACCCAATGCCTCTAAAGCATCGGCAACGTAATCTCTCGATGTTTGCTCTAACTTTTTTCTGCCTTCTTCGGTTAGCCTTTCCTTTTCTTGCTGTAATTCCATAGCAGCTTTTTTCAAGTCGGCTTCGCGTTGGGCCACTTCATTTTCTAATCGATGACGAAGTTCAGCAACTTCAGCCTCTCTCATATGAAAATGCTTTTCAAAATTCTTCTGCCGATCTAACAACTTTCTTTCTCGGTCAACAAAGAACTTCTCTCTTTCTTCAAATTCTTTTCTTAGCTCTCTTTCTTTTTCTATTTGCTCTTCTTTTAAGCGAGACCGATAAGCATCAAGCTCACGCTCCTGATGCTCGATAATTTCTCTATACCGAGATAATTCGCGCTCTCTTGCATCTAAATACTCATTTTCCTTCTTAGCTTCTTCGCGCCTTCTGGACTCTTCCATTCTATCTTGCATGAGCTCTACTCTTTAAATTGGCATAACAATTATTAATACACCAATCATAATCACATATCATTATTATTTCAAACAATTAGCCATAAAAAGAATCACTAAACACATTAAATACACGATAGATAGACAGTTTAAGTATAGATATGTTGTTATTTACGCAAAATATAATCATTAAAACATAAAATGCCTAAACAGAAAAAACTATTAGATATTATTAGAGATAAGATCAGACTAAAACACTATAGTTACAAAACAGAGCAAACATATATTTCTTGGATTAAAAGATACATATACTTTCATGATAAAAAGCACCCCAAAGATATGGGCAAGTTAGAAATAGAAGCATTTCTCACACACCTAACAACCCATAAAAATGTGGCTGCAACCACCCAAAACCAAGCTTTTAATGCTATATTGTTTTTATATGAGCAAGTTTTACAAATATCATTAAAAGATCAAAACATTAATGCGTTAAGAGCCAAACAGCGTGAAAGGATGCCTACAGTTCTATCTATGGAAGAAGTTAAGCTAGTAATATTCAATATGTCTGGTGTATATAAAATAATGCTCTCATTGCTATATGGAGCAGGCCTCAGAATGCACGAGTTATTAAGATTGAGAATCAAAGATATTGATTTTGCTATGGGTAATATCTATATAATCGATAGCAAAGGATTAAAGGATAGAATAGTTCCCTTGCCTAAATCTATAATAGAAGATTTACAAATGCACATGCAATATGTACAGAACATTCACAACAAAGATTTAGCTGATGGATTTGGAGAAGTTGAAATGCCAAATAATCTATCCTCTAAATACCCAAATGCAAAATATAAATTTCAATGGCAATATCTATTTCCTATGAAAACAACAACACTGACACTAGATAAAAAAACTAGAATGAGATTTCATATACTAGATAGAACTTTTAGCAGAAATATACAATCAGCTGTAAGAAAATCTAATATAAATAAGCATGTAACTGCCCATACTTTTAGGCACTCATTCGCAACCCATCTACTTCAAAATGGCATCGATATTAGAACAATACAAGAACTACTTGGTCATAAGGATGTAAGTACTACGATGATTTATACTCACATAGTAAAAGAGCTAAACAAAGGTAACTTTAAATCTCCATTAGATATAATGTAGTAATAAAAGGCTACCTCACAAATGACTTTACAATTTGTGTTTGTAGCCATTCACCTGCGATATTAGATTATCAAAATCAACCAACTTCCATTGCTAATTTAGTGAACCATTATTCTACAATATTTTATAAGTATTTTTAGATGCTATTTTTTCAACCATCTCAAAGAGATAGATTACTTTTATTAAATTTAAGCGATTTATTTCTACATCATTTCAAAGAATTTAAGACAATTGCTCTCTAATTAAATAATTAAGATTTCCCATAAAATAATTTTGCATAGACAAACTCTTCAATCCAGCGTTATCAATTATCTCTTGAGTTGTTATCTCATCTGCTCCAAGCTTACCCACTTGTTTCCCAAGAATTACGACCTCATCATTTAGATTAATATCGTTCTCATAACCTGTTATGTCAACCATTGTAGTATTCATTGACATCGCACCAATAGTATTAAATCTTTTACCACCAATCAAAACTTGCTTTAAATCATAAGGAACACCATTAACTTTACCAAAAGGAATATTTGCTAAGACAGAATCTTTATCCAATATAGCCTTACTACCATAACCAATAGTATCTCCCTTTGAGAAATGCATTTTTGCAGCTACATGACTCTTAAATGACATTAAAGGTTTTAAATCTTTTGGTGATTCTTTTTCTGTTTTCTCACCATAAATTAAAGAACCTACTCTAATCATATCAAAATGAGATTCTGACATTCTTAATGCTGCTGATGTTGCAGCCATATGTAATAACAGTTCATCTCTATTTAACTTACCTTCCTGTATAACCCAGTTTGCTTGTTGCTCAAATTTCTTAATTGCTATTTTTGAACTTGTTAAATCCTTATCTCCAGCATTCGGGAAATGACTCATTATTCCAACAATTTTTAAATTTTTCAGACCTAAAATATTTTTTAACTCTTGTTTACCTTCTTCTGAATCAAG
The DNA here is from genome assembly GCF_045862875.1 of Francisella sciaenopsi. NCBI lineage: Bacteria > Pseudomonadati > Pseudomonadota > Gammaproteobacteria > Thiotrichales > Francisellaceae > Francisella > Francisella sciaenopsi. Next base: position 70,919 of record NZ_BTHG01000006.1, on the reverse strand, counting down.
GTCAACGCCATTACGTCCCATACCTGCAGAATTTAAATTTATATTAATAGGAATAACCATATTATATTTTTCTGCTATTTCATCCATTTGTTTAGCAAGATTATAATTACCAGTCATTTCAACAATTTGACCATATTGTTGAGGATTTTTAGCAACATCTTCAATTTCATCTAACGTTGCTTCTCTAAGCCTCATAATAGTAGCATTAACATTACTTTTATATAGATCAAACATTTCTGAATTTTCTGTTACTCCATAATATTTAATACCTGCTTTTTTAGCAGCATCTACCAAATTCAAAATACCATAACCATAAGCATTAGACTTCATAACTATCAATATCTTTAAATCTTGAGGAAATAGTTGTTGCACTAATTTTAAGTTATCATAAAAAGCTTGGCTATCTATTAATACATGATTAGGTGAGTAAGGAGAAAATGTCGCTTTACTATCAATAGATGTTGTAGTGTTTAAATTATCTGCAAAAGTTAAATTTGGTATTAATAAAACTATCGCAAAAAGTAATGATAATAAATACTTCGTTGATTTACTTTTATACATAAATATCCTCTTTAATAAATTAATAAGACTAAATTTTAGAAAGTTTTATCTTATCAAAAATAAATATTAAAGAGAAATTCTTTTTAATTACATAAAGATTTTCGCATTTCGTTATACAAACATTATGTCTTTATAATAAGCTTATTTAAATCAGCCAACTTCCATTGCCAATTGGGTTCACCCACAGTACCAGGAGTATTTAGTCTAGCATGACTATCCAACTCTAAAACATCCTGGACTGGTAAAATCACATATTCAGCATCACAATTTAGTAAATACTTAATAATTTTTTTAAAAATATTTTTATCATTAGCTTTGAAATATTTCTTTAACAGCTTTCTTTGGTATCTATTTAGCTCATCAAAATACCAACCTTTGAGCGTATTGTTGTCATGCGTTCCAGAGTAAGCAACAATATTTGCATCATCAATAAAGCTACCAGTCTTCAGATCAAAGTGGAAAGGAAAAACCTTCATACCTTTTAACTTGTAGTGATCACGCAACTCAAGCACTTCAGGGCGTAAATCTCCTAAATCTTCCGCAATAATATTAGCATCTGGAATACGCTTATAGACTGTATCAAAGAAATCATAACCAGGAGCTTCTATCCATTCACCATTTATAGCAGTTTTTTCACCTGCAGGTATCTTCCAATATGTATCAAAAGCTCTAAAATGATCAATCCTGACAATATCAAATAGTTTGAAGTTACCATTTAATCGATCTATCCAAAAATCAAAGTTTGTTTCTTTGAGCTTATCCCAATCATATAAAGGGTTGCCCCATAGCTGACCAGTTTCTGAGAAAAAGTCAGGTGGAACTCCTGCGACATAACTAGGATTTTGATTCTCATCTAATAAAAATATTTCTTGATGCTCCCATACATCAGCAGAGTCAAAACCAAGATAGATAGGCAAATCACCCATTATTTCAATATTATTTTTATTAGCATACCCTCTTAGCTCAAACCACTGTTTATAAAAGATAAACTGTAAAAATATTTGGTAATCTATCTCTTGTTGAAATTGATCCAATTCTATAGCTTTCTCTTTGATCCAGTTTTTATATTCTTGCGGCCAAAAATTCCAAGCTTGGTTATCATTTGCCTTTCTAAAGGCTTTAAAAATAGCATAATTTTTAACCCAAGTGTTTTGAGCTATAAAATCATTATATTCTTGTTCAAACTTATCTTTTGAGCTTTGAAAATTACTAAATGCTTCTTCAAGATATTTATCTTTGAAATTACGAACAAGTTCATATTCAACTTTGTTAGAGTTTGCATTTAGATTCTTAAGAGATGATTCTTCAAGCAAACCATAATCTGCTAGTTTTTCTAAGCTAATATAAATTTCATCTCCTGCAAAAGAAGAGCTTGACTGATATGGTGAATTACCAAAGCCTAGTGGCGTAAGTGGTAATACCTGCCAAATCTTAGTATTTGCTTGTTTTAGGATATCAACAAATTCATAAGCACTTTTACCCAAATCACCAATACCAAATTGACTTGGTAAACTTGAGATAGCTAATAATAATCCAGATTTTTTCATATACTCTCTCTACATCATAAACAAAATGCACATTGCGACAAGCTGTTGTAAATTAATGTTCTAACAGTTACAACTGTCTGTGCTTAAGTGAGTTTTGTAACTGTCGTTAGTTTACAACATAGCGAGAGCAGAATGCTAGATAGTTTTGCATACTTTTTCTGCTATGGAAAAAGTATGTCGCTATTACTTGCAAAACAAGTAGCGAAATCACATTTTAAATTAAATCTTCCAGATATCTCTATTATAGTCAGCAATAGTTCTATCTGAACTGAAGAACCCAGCTTTTGCAATATTTACTAAAGCCATAGACATCCATTCTTTACGATTTTCATAATCTTTGATCATTTGATCTTTAACTTTTGCATACTCTACAAGATCTATCAAAGTCATAAACCAGTCCTTATTAAGTAACTCGTTATACAACTCTTTTAAGTTAGATTTCTTACCAAGCTTAACAAGTTTTTTAGAGACTATAAAATCTACAATTGGCTTGATCGCAGGCTGCTTATAGTAATCTTTAGAAATATAACCACTAGTCTTGTATAGATTGATAATAGTGTCACTATCCTTACCAAAAGTGTAGATATTATCCTGTCCAACTAGCTCAGCAATCTCAACGTTAGCACCATCCATAGTTCCTAATGTAATAGCACCATTTAGCATAAACTTCATGTTACCTGTACCACTAGCTTCTTTTGATGCTAGAGATATTTGCTCAGAGATATCAGCAGCAGGGATTAACTTCTCAGCAACACTTACATTATAGTTCTCAACAAACAATACTCTCATGTACTTATTCACATCAGAATCATTATTGATAAGCTCTTGTAAGCATAGGATTAAATGAATAATATCCTTAGCTATAATATAAGCCGGAGCTGCCTTACCACCGAAAATAAAGTTAACAGCTCTTGCAGGCTTAAGCTTACCTGATTTAATCTGTAAATATCTATGGATTATATACAAAGCATTCATTTGTTGACGCTTATATTCATGGATACGCTTGATTTGCACATCAAATATTCCATCTTTGATAAGCTCTACACCATAATGCTCTTTAGCAAATTTAATAAATTGTGCTTTTTTAACCTTTTTGATATCTTCAAGAGCTTTTAAAGTATCATCATTATCAAATTTTAGAAGTTTTTCTAAATCTGTAGCTTTAGTTTTGAAACTATCGCCGATAACACTTTCTAAGTATTTAGTTAACTCAGGGTTAGATTGTAATAACCATCTTCTAAATGTTATACCATTAGTCTTATTATTAAATTTATTTGGATAAATATCATTAAAATGCTTCAATTCATCATTTTTAAGAATCTCTGTATGAAGTGCTGCTACACCATTCACACTAAAGCTATAATGAATACTCATATGAGCCATATGTACAATACTTTGATCATCAATGATAGATAACTTCTCATCAATATGCTCAAGCTTAACTTTAGCATCTAAATATCTAATAATATCGATTAACTCTTGAGTTAGTACTTTTTTAAGATATCTTAGAGGCCATTTCTCTAGCGCTTCAGCTAGGATAGTATGGTTAGTATACGCTACTGTTTTCTTAACTATTTCGATAGCTGCATCTATAGATATACCTCTAGCCATAAGCTGACGTACAAGCTCAGGAATCACTAAAGTTGGATGAGTATCATTAATTTGAATAGTTGCATGCTCATGAAGCTTCTCAATTGAGTAGCCTTTATCATCCATATCAGCAAAGACTAAATGCACCGCATTACTTACCATGAAATACTGTTGGAAAATTCTTAATAAATGTCCTGCTTCATCGCTATCATCTGGATATAAGAAAAGCGTAACATTCTTTTCGATAGCTGTTTTATCAAAAGATATACCTTTTTTAACGATACTAGAGTCAACACTCTCAGCATCAAATAAACATAACTTATTAACAAAATTATTTTGATAACCAACCATCTCAATATCATACATCTGAGATTGTATACTAAAACCATTGAAATCAATCTTATAAGCAGCTTTTCTCTTATTAAGCCAACCTTTGTCTTCTATCCATGGATTTGGTGTTTCTTTTTGTAGGTTCTTTTTGAATTTTTGCTTAAATAAACCATAATGATAGTTCAAACTAACACCCGTTGCAGGAATAGCTAATGATGCTATTGAATCTAAAAAGCACGCTGCTAATCTACCTAAACCACCATTACCTAGAGAAGGCTCTGGCTCGCACTCTTCTATCAAAGCAATATCTTTACCATTAGCCTCAAATAGCTCTTTAACATCATTATAAATTCCAAAATTTATAAGATTATTTGCTAGCATTCTACCGATCAAAAATTCACTAGATATATAATATATTTTCTTTTTGAAATCAGGCGTTGGTAGTTTTTCTGTTTGCTCTTTAACATAAGATAATAGAGCATAATATAGATCTTGATCACTTGCTTTAGCTATATCACATCCTAAAGCATCTTGTAAAAAAAGCTTGATTTGATTTTTGTTATCCATTTTTTTAGAAACCTTTGATAATAATTCATTGATAAAAAATAATTACATTAAAAATTATAATATCATTTAAGTATTTTTTTTGGTAAAAAAAATATTGATTTTTTGATTTTTTTGAAAGCTTATTAAACTAATTGAGAATAAATTTGATGTATTTTATCAGCAGCTGCATTCCAATCTACTTTTTGTTGCATTGCAGTTTTTCTAACCTTCTTCCAGTCTGCTTTACGATTATATAATGCAAATGCTCGACGAATTGCTAAAGTTAGAGACTCTACACTAAACTCATCAAAAACAAACCCTGTAGCCGTACCATCAGCTAAATTCTCCAATGAAGAATCTGTAACGGTATCTGCTAGACCACCAACTTTATGTACTAAAGGTAAAGTTCCATAAGTCAGACCATATAATTGTGTTAATCCACAAGGCTCAAAACGAGATGGTACCATTATCACATCAGAACCAGCAATTATACGATGTGCTTGCTCTTCATCATAACCGATTTGTACAGCTATTGATTTAGGAGATTTCTTAGCGGCTGCTAAAAACGCTTCTTCTAAAGCTTTATCACCACTTCCTAACAAAACAACTTGACCACCTCTACTAGTGATTTCACCTATTGCTTCAATTAAAAGGTTTAGGCCTTTTTGCTCAGTTAAGCGTGTTACAATTCCAAAAACTACTGCATCCTCTTTTTTCGCAAGTCCAGTCATTGCCTGTAGAGCTGTTTTACATTTTGCTTTACCAACATTCGCTGTAGTAACTGAATAGTTAGCTTCTATAAGAGTATCTTTTTTAGGATTCCATACATGAGGATCTACGCCATTAAGTACTCCATACAGATCATTATGACGATCTGCAAGTAGTCCTTCTAACCCACATCCCTGCTCATAAGACTGAATCTCTTTAGCATATGTAGGACTTACTGTGGTAATCTTATCAGCAAAGTATAGACCTGCCTTCATAAAAGATACTTGACCATAGAACTCTAAACCATTCATACTCAAGAATATACCTGGTAAATCTAACTCCGCAAAAACACTCATTGGGAAAAGACCTTGATAAGCAAGATTATGCACAGTGAACACCGTTTTTACAGCTTTTTTGCCAGATGCTAACTCACTTGCTTTGATATAAGCAGGTACTAATCCAGCATGCCAATCATGACTATGAACAACTTCTGGTTTCCACTTAGCATCTAAGCCTTCGGAAATTCTCGCCGCTACCCAGCCCAATAAAGCAAATCTAAGATAATTATCTGCATAAGCTTGATTACTACTATCTGCATACGGATTACCTGGACGAGCAAATAGACTAGGCGCATCTATTACATATATGTCGATTTTAGTATTAGGAATCTTAGCTAAAAATATGTTTATCTCTTCTGCACCAAAACGAGAAGGGATATTAATCAAAAGCTGTTTATCCTTAATAGCATTCATAAATGCTGGAAATCCTGGAACTAGAACCCTACTATCAACTCCAAAACTAGCTAACGCAGGAGGCAAGGCAGCTGTAACATCCGCAAGACCTCCTGTTTTTAGAATTGGATATAATTCACTACATACATGTAAAACGCGCATAAGCTTCTCTTATTTTTCTTTTAGTTCATCTATCATTTTTTTAGTTACTAATACTACACCTTTATCAGTTCTGTAGAAATTCTTAGCATCTTCTTTTGGGTTTTCACCAATAACCATACCAGCTGGGATATCACAACCTTTATCAATCACAACCTTTTTCAGACGACAATTTTCACCTACTACTACCTCAGGCATTATCACACACTGATCAATCTCACAACCAGCTGAGACTCTAACTTTTGAGAACATCAGAGATTTAGAAATCTGTGAACCAAGCACGATACATCCTCCAGATGTCAAAGTATTTGTAATCACACCATGATTACCCTTTCTATCTGGAACAAATTTAGCTGGAGGAAGTTGCTCTTGAGCTGTCCACACAGGCCAGTCTTTATCATAGATATTCAACTCAGGCATATTAGCTGCCAAGTCAAGGTTAGCTTCCCAGAATGCATCTATAGTACCAACATCTCTCCAATAAGGCTCAATACCCTCTCCTCTAGGCACACATGACATACTAAATGGATGAGCTAAAGCTTGATTTTCACTAACCACTCTTGGGATTATATCTTTACCAAAGTCATGGCTTGACTCTTTGTTTGCGATATCTTCTTCAAGTAAATCATACAAATAGTCAGAATTGAATATATATATACCCATACTCGCATAACATCTATCAGTAGTACCAGGAATTGTTGGTGCATTTTTCTTAGGTTTTTCGATGAAACTTGTAATTTCACGATCTTCGTTAATACCCATAATACCAAATGCATATGCTTCTTCTTCAGCAATCTCAACACATCCTACAGTACACTTATAACCACTTTGAGCATGGTCTCTTAGCATTACTGAGTAATCCATTTTATATATATGATCGCCAGCTAAAACTATAACATACTCCGGACCATAAGAGCGTAAAATATCAATGTTTTGGTACACAGCATCGGCAGTACCACGATACCAACTCTCTTCATCGACCCTTTGTTGAGCTGGTAATAAGTCTATAAACTCATTTAACTCACCGCGTAAGAAGCCCCAACCACGTTGGATATGACGAAGTAACGAGTGTGATTTATACTGTGTAACCACACCGATTCTTCTGATACCAGAGTTTAAACAATTTGATAGAGCAAAGTCTACAATTCTAAACTTACCACCAAAATAAACAGCTGGTTTAGCTCTAGTGTCGGTTAGATTATATAAACGAGAGCCACGCCCACCAGCTAATACTAGCGCCATCGCTTTTTTATATAATTGATGTGATGATGAATTATGATTATCCATGATAATTAACTCCTTAGTGTTAATACATTTTTAAATTAAGTTACTACAGTTGGTTCAGTCATTCCTGTCAGAGATTTGATATTGGTTAAATCTCCAGCAATATTTATCAGACTAGCTAAAGCTTGTTGTGTAGGTGTATTAAATTTAGAACAATCAGACTCATATTTTTCTAAATATATACGTAAAGTAGCTCCCTGCGTTCCTGTGCCTGACAACCTAAACACAATTCGAGAGCCATCTTCAAAAATAATTCTTATTCCTTGATGGTTAGAAACTGAACCATCTATTGGATCTGTATAACTAAAATCATCTGCTTTAGCCACTTTCTCACCATTTAATTGCGTTTCTGCAAGACTAGATAATTTATCTCTTAAAGAACTCATGATAGAGTTAGCAATCACAGTATCTATAGCTTCATAATCATGTCTTGAATAGAAGTTACGACCAAATTTTTGCCAATGCTCCTCAACCAATTGATCAACCTGCTTGCCTGTTGCAGCAACTAAATTCAACCAGTATAATACTGCCCAAACTCCATCTTTCTCACGGATGTGATCTGAACCTGTTCCATAACTCTCTTCACCACACAGTGTGATTTTCTGAGCATCTAATAAATTACCAAAGAATTTCCATCCTGTTGGAGTCTCAAAACAAGGTAGACCTAATGACTCTGCCACCCTGTCAACTGCTGTTGATGTAGGCATTGATCTAGCAACACCTTTAATTCCTTTTGAATACGCTGGTATAAGATGCGCATTTGCAGCCATAATTGCTAAACTGTCTGAAGGCGACACATCTATTTGTTTACCAACAATCATATTTCTATCAGCATCTCCATCTGAAGCTGCGCCGAAATCATACTTACCACTACGCATATGCTTGACTAAATCTTCAGCATTGACAGGATTTGGATCTGGATGAAAGCCACCAAAATCCTCAAGTGGTTCAGCATTGACAACTGTACCAGCTGGAGCTTGCAAAAGAGTCTCAAAAATATATTTTGCATAAGGACCAGATACTGCACTCATAGAGTCAAAACGTACCTTAAAGCCATTTGCAAATAGTCCACGAATCTTATCAAAATCAAATATTTGTTGCATTAACTCAGCATAATCAATCACTGAATTAATAACCTCGACCGTTGTATTTTCAATTTTGTATGTGCCTATCTTATTTAAATTAACACTATCTTTAGGCGCATCACTTATCAAGTATTGGTCAATCTTCTTAGTTTCTGAGAAGATTTTATCTGTAATTTTCTCAGGTGCTGGACCACCATTAGAAACATTATATTTGATACCAAAGTCTCCTTTTGGACCACCTGGATTATGGCTAGCTGATAGTACAATACCACCAAAAGCTTGATACTTTCTGATAACACAGCTGACAGCTGGAGTAGAAAAGATACCATTTTGGCCAACTATAATTTTACCAAACCCATTAGCCGCAGCCATTCTAACAATAATTTGTACGGCTACATCATTATAGTACCTACCATCACCACCAACAACTAGAGTCTTGCCTTGTATATCATCCAAAGAGTTAAATATAGATTGTACAAAATTCTCTAAATATCCTGGTTGCTGAAAAGCAGTAACTTTGTTACGCAAACCAGATGTTCCTGGTTTTTGATTTTCAAAAGGTTTAGTAGATATAGTTTGAATAGCCATTTCTTTACCTTAGTTATTAAGTTAATTTAACGAATAAAATAAGCAGCAATCCTCTTCCAAATTTGGAATTAGGTAATAGCCTATACAATTCATCTTATCACTATATCTATGAATTTAAAATAACCAATAACTGTATTATTACTAAAATTATTTTTTATATTAATTATTCAGTTTACTAAGCTCTCATAAACTATTAAGATTGTAATTATAGAGATTTTTGGTGCTTGCAAGCATCCGGGCTAGAGATCCGTATGGATTCTATACTTTTTGATTAGGAGCTTTTATGAAAAACGTAAATTCAAAACAAAATAATCACTCTACTATTGGTGAGCAAGATATTCATTTCTTCCACGAAGGTAAGCACATATATGCTTATGAGTTCATGGGAGCTCACAAAGCATCCGAAGATGGAATTGATGGTATTAGATTTACAACATGGGCTCCAAATGCAAAAAGTATTTGTGTCATTGGTGATTTTAACCACTGGCAAGTTGAAGATAAAAATCACATGAAACGTATCACTGATGCTGGACTATGGAGCGTATTTGTCGCGGATGTAAAAGATGGTGATAAATATAAATTTGTAGTCACAAATAAAGATACAAATCATTATGTATATAAAAGTGATCCCTATGCTTTTTTCTCAGAATTAAGACCAAATACTGCCTCTGTAATAAGTACACAAACCACATACAAATGGCATGATGAGAAATGGTTAAAAAAGCGTGCTACTGCCGACTATTATAACAACCCGATGAACATATACGAACTTCACTTAGCATCATGGAAAACTAAAGATGATAAGTTTATGACTTATGAGGAAATTGCTGAAGTATTACCCAAATATGTCAAGGATATGGGATACACACATGTTGAGTTTATGCCGTTACATGAGCATCCACTAGATGCTTCATGGGGTTATCAACCAACAGGTTTTTACTCAGTTAATAGTCGTCATGGTGATTTAGTAGGTTTGAAACATCTAGTTGATAAACTTCATACGCATGATATTGGTGTAATCTTAGATTGGGTACCAGGACATTTCTGCAAAGATCAGCATGGTTTAATTAACTTTGATGGTAGTGCATGCTACGAATACCAAGAGCCTACAAAAGCTATAAATAAAGGCTGGGGGACACATAATTTTGATCTAGGTAGAAATGAGGTCAAATGTTTCTTAATATCAAATGCCATGTACTGGATCAATGAATTTCATATCGATGGACTTCGTGTCGATGCAGTATCGAATATCTTATATCTAAACTATGATAGAGAAGATGGTCAGTGGGTACCTAACATTCATGGTGGACATGAGAATTTAGAAGGAATTGCTTTCTTAAGAGAGCTCAATGGTGTCTTAAAACATACTAGCAAAGGAGTGATCACAATTGCTGAGGAATCATCATCTTGGCCAAATATCTCCACACCTGTTGAACAAGGTGGTTTAGGATTCGATTTCAAATGGAATATGGGGTGGATGAACGATACATTACGCTACATTTCATTAGACCCTGTTTATCGCAAATATCATCACAACTTAATCACTTTCTCTATGGTATACCATTATTCAGAGAAGTTTATTTTGTCTATATCTCATGATGAAGTTGTACATGGTAAGAAATCATTGATAAATAAAATGTGGGGGGATCTGTGGAATAAGTATGCAGGACTTCGCTTATACATGTCATTTATGATTGGACATCCAGGTAAAAAACTTATATTCATGGGTAGTGAATTTGGTCAATTTATCGAATGGAGAGAGTATGAGCAGCTACAATGGCAAGTTGTTGATGAATATCATACTCACAGAGAGACATTACATTTCTTTAAGAAACTAAATGAATTCTATAAAACTGAAACTGCGTTATGGGAATGTGATTATGATCATAAAGGCTTCCAATGGATTGATGCAAACAACTCTGAACAAAGTGTTTTGTCTTTTGTTAGATCTAACAAGGATGGTAAAGAAAAGCTGATATTTGTCTGTAACTTCACTCCAGTGACATATTACGACTACCATATAGGTGTTCCTGATGCAGGATCTTATATTGAAGCATTTAACTCTGATGATCTTGAATTTGGTGGTTCTGGTCAACTTATTGCAGATGAAATATTCTCAACTCCTGAATCATCACATGGTTTTGATCAAAGGATTACAATAAAAGTTCCTCCAATGGCCACTCTTGTTCTCAAACTCAAAAAATAAAGCTATAATAGCTTAACCAAATTATTCACAAAAATTTTAAATTTAACTTAAAGTTGTAGATATGCAGTTATCAAATAATATATGGATAGAAAAAAATAATATTTTCGAAAAATTCAATGCCGAATATACGCTCTATCAAGATCCAGATACAAATAGTATTAGATTTAGAATCAATGCGCATGGTTTCTCATATGGATATGTTATAGGACACTTCAATCATTGGAAAAAAGAAGATAGATATAAACTTGTCTGGGAAGCAGATCCTGATGATGGTAGCTTATGGCTAACAAAAAATGTACTTAAAATCTCTAGTCTCATCAATGGCTCAAATCAATACTCTTTTGTATTAGTTGATTTAGAAGGTAATGAAAGAAGACTATCTGCAAGCAATCGTGCTTTTGAACCATTAACCTTTAATTGGTGTGTAAACCCTCAGATTCTTTCAATAAAAGCATCTGAAGACTATATAGTACCAGGTTATAAACTAGATCTAGTTGCAATAACAGAATCATTGACAAAAAAAAGAAGTATTGTAGATGTTACATGGCGAGTAGAACCTAAATCTAAGCTTATTGAAATCAAAAACAATCAACTAATTATTGATCCAGCAATAACTGATATTAGTGAAGTTAAAGTTTTTTGCAGTAGCAAAAACAATCCTAATCATAGGGCGGAAAGAGTTTTTAGGATAGCTAGAGAACCTCGAGAGGGGCAACTTGTTCATTTTGTCAAAAAGGATGATCAATATCTAGGTCAGGATTTTAGTTGGGAATTATGGACATATGACGAAAAAGGCAAAACACGACCTAAATCATTATCCAAAAAAAGTGATTTTGGCTTATATGCTGATTGTATAAATAAAAATATTATTGCTCGTAAAAGAAATTGGAATATGTATTGGCAAAATGATTGGGCCGAACAGACAGGTTCATTCAAAACAAATGAAGAGCATGATAATTTTTATATAGTTTATGGTGATTATGACATCTATACATCACTAAATGATGTTATTAACAGAACTAACGCTAGAATAAATTACGCCGTATTAGATGAACCTAATAAGATTGAAGCATACCTATCTGATACACCTCTTGTTGGCACTATATTTGAACTATGGATCAACTCAAAAAAAGTAACCCATGCAGCAAGTATTATCAAATATAAATCTAAAAAAGTTATATTTACTAATTTGCCTACAGATTTAAGTCCTAGTGACTTGATAGAAATACGTGCAAATAATACGTTTATGCCAACTAAGGTATGTATCGGAAACTTCTTAGATAAATATTACTATCCAAATGATGATATGGGAGTGACATTCTCTAATGATATTGTATCTTTTAGAATATGGGCTCCGACAGCAAAGCACGTTGAGCTATTGATATATCATGAAGATGATAATGATAAACATGAAATGCCTGATGATGCATTTAATCTAGTACCTGAACCAGAGTATGGCACACATAGTGTAAGCATTGCTAGAGAATTCTGTGAGAACAAGTTCTATTTATATAGATTTTATTTTGATGATATAGATTATCGTGGAAATAAATATACAAAAATAACTTACGCTATCGATCCTTATGCAATTGGACTTGGTGCTAATGGTAGAAAAGGCTTCATACTAAACCTTAACTCCGAAGAGCTTGCACCTGAAAGCTGGAGAAACAGCTACTTCCACACACCTAAGAATCCTCAAGATGCTGTTATATACGAACTACATGTTAGAGATTTTACAATCAGTCCTGACAGTAATATCCCAGATAATATTCGTGGCAAATTCTTAGGCACAGTATATGAAGGATCTGAGATAACCAGCTCAGATGGTGAACTATCTGTTTCAACAGGTATAGATAGTATTCACGAACTTGGAGCAACTCATGTACATCTATTACCAATATTTGATTTCTCATCAGTTGATGAGTCAAATGCTAATATCAAAGATAATAGAAACTGGGGATATGATCCACAAAACTACAACGCTCCGGATGGAAGCTACTCTATTAACCCTTTTGATCCAACTCAAAGAATCAAAGGTGCTAGAGAGATGATCGCAGGATTCCATAACAAAGGTATTGGTGTAATCATGGATATGGTTTATAACCATATGACTGATACATCAAACTTTGACAGTATCGTTCCAAAATACTATTTCAGAACAGATAGCTTAGGTCATTTTACTAATGGTTCTGGATGCGGTAATGAACTTGATACCGAAAAGCCAATGGTGCGTAAGTTTATTAAAGATTCTGTTTTACATTGGGTTAAAAACTATAAAGTCAATGGACTAAGATTTGACTTAATGGAGTTGATTGATCTTGATACTATCAAAGAAATTACCGAAGAAGTAAAACAAATAGATCCAGGCATTATAGTCTATGGTGAGCCATGGAAAGCTGGTGATTCACCTCTTAGGAATGGTACATATAGAGGCACGCAAAGAAATCAAGATTTCTCTGTATTTAACGATGCCTTTAGAGATGCTATTCGAGGCAACAATAGTCCAGGTAATGGCTATGTTAATGGTGATGCTCATAATCCAGCGAATATCGGCAAAGTTATAGAAGGTTTAAAAGGTTCTATACATGATCTAACTACTAACCCTAAAGAAACTATCAACTATGTTGATGCTCATGATAACTATACACTTTGGGATCAAATAGAGAAGAGTTTAAACAGAAATATACAGGCTGGTAATTATAGACAAAATATCCAAGAGAATATTTTTGACAGCCGTAGAGTTCGCCAGAATAGTTTAGCTCTTGGCATAGTACTGACATCTCAAGGTGTACCATTCTTACATGGTGGTTGTGAATTTCTTAGAACAAAACAAGGTGATCATAACAGTTATAAAAGTGATGATGATATCAATGCTTTTCACTGGCAAGACAAGTTACAATACAAACCTTTCTTTGATTATGTAAAAGGACTTATAAAGATAAGAAAAGAACACCCTGCTTTTAGAATGACTTCTTCTGAAGATATTAGTAAACATCTAATTGTTTCAGCAGCATATCATGATCTTCATTCTGGAGTTATCGTATCTCATCTTAAGGATAATGCTAACGGCGATATGTGGAAAAATATAGTTGTTGTATATAATGCAACAGCTATAGATAACTATGATATCAATGATATTGTTCCTACTACAGAAACTAATGAATGGCATATTATTGCAAATCATGAAAGAGCTGGCACGGAGACTATCGAAAAAACAACTAAAGGTAAACTCCCTCCGCTTAGAGCATACTCAATGTTAATTATCCATAGCTAAGGAAACAAGATGTCAGATAATTTTAAAGCTCCTCTTAATACTGAGACTAAGTTTTTATTTTCTACTTCTGGTAGTAACTCATCTATCTCACGACACAATACTGCTATACAGAAGCTAGGCTTAAACCTTTGTTATTTTACATTTTCTGGAGATATAACTGCCAAGACATATACAGATGCTATTAGAGCACCTTTTGTCAATGGTGGTACTGTAACAGCACACAATGGTCTAAAATCAAAAGTAATACCATTTCTAGATTACATAGAACCACTAGCTAAAGAGACTTTAGCTGTAAATACCATCATCAATAAAGATGGCAAACTTCATGGCTATAATACAGACTGTCATGGCTTACAAACAGCTCTTAAAAAAGGTATCAAAGCATCAAACAAAATTATCAAAACCGCAGTAATCTACGGTAACGGTGGTGTTTCAGGTGTTGCTTTTAAAGTCCTACAAGACTTAGGTATCAAAGTAACTATAGTCGGTAGAAGTGCTGAAAAGGTAGCTCAAAAAAGAAAAGAACTAGGTATAGAAAACATCCCTCATTTTGAAGGACTGTATGATCTAGTAGTTGATGCCACACCAATATCATCATCACCGGAGCTAGAGCAAAATACTCAATTTATAGACTTAGTTAAAAATGCAAAAATTGTATTTTGTCACGCTATGCCTGAAAAAGATAATAAGAAAAACTATCTACTTGAGTATTGTAATAAAAACGATATTTTCTATATTTCTGGTGAAGATATGTATATTAACCAACTGATTAAACAATATATGATCTACTTTGAAAACCTCAATCAAAAGAAAATCTCTGAAGAGGATATAATAAAAGCTTGGGATTTATAATTCTGCTACTTAATATCTTTAATAATATCCAACCAATTAGAATAAAAAGTCTTTCTATCATTTTGCCATGAATAATTAATATTATCTTGGCTATCATAATAATTATATGGCTTAGCTATATTATCCGTAGTTGCTTTATCCCTTAAATACTCTGCTTCTAGAGTATCTTGAGTATATTCTAGATGATTAAACATATAGATAATATCATGTGTTTTATCAGCTAAACAATCTAAGCCATCTATTGCAGATGCTAGGATAACATCTGTATATTCCAACACTTTTGGATCTGTAATTTTAGTTTGTCGAGATATACAAGCCTTGAGCTCACCATCTATATATTTTAGCAGTGGATGATCATACTTAATAGGCTTATGTTCATATACACCAAATAGCTTATTTTCTAGACATTGTTTGTCTATACCATATAGATAATTTAGACCAGCCTGAGCAGCCCAGCAAACTAACATCACAGATAATTTATACTCAAGGCTTTTTGAAATTATCTCACAAACTTCTGGGTAGAAATCAACTCTCTCAAACTCTAATAACTCAACTGGAGCCCCTGTAATAATAATTCCATCTAAATCAGCAAAATCATAATCCTGCCAGTTAGCATAATTTTCTTGCAAATAACTCTCGCTGACTCTGGTACTAGGGCGTACTAATGAATGAAAAAACACTAACTCAACAATTGTAGAATTATTATGAGAAAGCACATCTGCCCAGTGCTTTTCGGTTTCTTTGACAGTCGGCATCAAGTTTACAATAGCTACTTTTAATCTTTTGATACTAGAGCTATTCTTGATACTAATCTCTGTTTGATAACTAAGCTGTAAGTCTCTAAAAAACTCAAATGACTTTTTTGCATTGATCGTCATACTGCACCTCCGAATAATCCAAAGCCTGCTTTAAATCCTCAATTAGATCATTAGCATCTTCTAAACCTATTGATAATCTTACCAAACCATCAGATACTCCTGATTGTATACGCTCTTGCTCTGTTAACTGTGAATGTGTGGTTGAAGCTGGATGTATAATTAAGCTTCTAGCATCACCGATATTAGCGCAGTGTGTGAACAGCTTTGTTTGCTCGACCAAATTCTTACCAGCCTCAAATCCTTCATTTAACTCTATGGTTAGCAATCCCGCGACACCTTTTGGAAAATATTTATTAGCCAAAAGATTATATGGTGAGTTAACAAGACCAGCATAATTAACTTTTCTAATCTTTGGATGAGCATTTAAAAATTTTGCTACTTTTTCAGCATTTTTGATGTGCTTGTCTAATCTTGCTCCTAATGTTTCTAGGCCTTGTATAGCCAAAAAAGCCGTATGTGGACTAAGCGTAGCACCTATATCTCGCAAACCAACAGCAAGCCCCCTAACGGTAAAAGCCAACTTGCCAAAAGTTTCATGAAATGAAATATTATTATAAGATCTATCAGGCTTTGCCAATAAAGGAAACTTATCACTAGCTGACCAATCAAAAGTTCCTCCATCAACAACTGCACCACCGACTATAGAGCCATTGCCACTTAAATATTTTGTCAAAGAATAAGAGACAATATCTGCACCATGCTCTAATGGGTTTAATAAATAAGGTGTTGCAACAGTATTATCAACTATCAACGGAATACCAGCCTCATGAGCAATTTTTGCAAGTGCTTTGATATCGGCAATAACTCCAGAAGGATTAGACTGAGACTCTATAAATAATGCTTTGGTATTCTCTTGGATAGCATTTTTGACCTCATCTAATTTATTTATATCAACTAGAGTTGATTGCCAACCAAATTGCCTTGGAAATGTATGTGTCAATTGTGTTACTGAACCACCATACAAATATTTAGAAGCAACTATATGATCGCCACTTTGAAGTAGATTCAAGAAAATCAAAAGTTGTGCTGCATGCCCTGATGAGCAGGCAAATCCTCCAGCAGCTCCATGAAGATTAGCTAGTCTAGAAGCATACTCATCTACTGTTGGATTAGTTAATCGTGAATATATACTACCAAACTCTTTTAATGCAAAAAGATTTGCCGCATGCTCTGTACTTTCAAATACAAAACTAGAAGTTTGATGTATAGGTGTTTGTACTGATCCACTCTTTTCTGGTATAGAGCGATGTACGGCTAATGTTTCTAAAGAATATTTACTCATAGTTTTCTCCTACTTATAAAACTCTTTAGCTTGGGAGAAATCTGAGAGGGAAAGATGGAGTAATCCACAAAACACCTTTTAGCAGATTATTTTTCGTGTCCGCAAGCTGAGTTATCAAATCAACACGTTTATAAGACTATGCTTATAATTCATATGGAATTAAGTCCATATCTTTCAGCATATTACTTAGAATTATCTTTGTCAAATAATTATTTAACAAAATTTAAAAAAATCACTATCACTTATCTCTTGTGACAGGTCTAGCGCCTAACTCTGTCAATATGTAGCTATATAATGCTCTATGCACTTGGTATGTTGGATGAACATGATCCCAAAATGCATAATCTTGGGGATTATCGCACATGCTACCAGCATACCCTGCACCTATAACACTTTGCATTGACGGCTGATCTAATAGATCATTCATTTTGACTTTAGAATCTGTTTTAGCATTAGCCTCTAGGCTATTGTATGCATTATCAATATTAGACTTCTCAGATAAAAAATATCCTCCCAACCAACAAGAATCTTTGATATGATCCAAGCTTATAGTTGCATTATATTTCTTATTAAAGCTCTTAGTATTATTTACCATTTCATCAAATACTGTAGCTATATCTATAAACTTCATTTTATGCTTATCTGCATACTCTCTTAAAATTTTGTTATGCTGTTTGAATATTTTTTTGAGAATTTTCTCATTGCTAAGTGATTTAGATTCTCCTGTGATACTAAGATCAGGTAATCCAACAACAATTGTCTGTTTTGCTGCTACTTTTTCAATAGCATTGATGATGCCATCTGTCACTTGCTTGACTGCTCCATCAATATCTTTCATTTTAGGATTAGTTGTTAAGTAATCATTACCTCCAACAAAAAATATTGCCAAATTATCTTTTATATCATCATTAGCTTCTAGATTTAGATATAAGCCTACTTGATCATCTAAGACATACGGAGTGCTATTATCAGCCCATTCTGGAAACACTATAACCGAGCTACCACCTACTGCATAGTTACTCACAGGAATATTATTTAAATAAAGCCTATTTGCAAACTGTTCTGACCATACCTCACCATTAGAAAACATCCCTCTATAATATGGTGTCGATTTTGGTAAGAGTTGCAATGAATATTTATACAAATTGCCTTTATCGCTTAAGCTATCACCAAATATCATTATTCTTTTGACACCAAATAATAAACTATCAAATATATCTAACTCTTGATGACATGCTGAAATTGTAAAAGTTGGTGTTATTAAACTACCATTTATTAATGTTTTAATATTTACAGAGTAGTTAGTCCAGTAGTACTCATAACCATCATTGTGAAATTGATGATTTATTTCTATATTACCTTTTGGATCTTTAAATAAAGCTCGATTAGCACCTTTTTGACCAAAATAAAAAAAGCCATTTGATAACTCATACTCTACAGAACCTGATGAATCTTTAGATTTAAAGCCAATATCATAGTACGATGTTGTTGAATCCATAAAATTATCATTTGATAGTTCTTTAGTCATATAATATTGGTATGGTTTTAGTGTCTTTGTAAAAGTTGATTTATTATTTTTATCTTTGATGGTAAATACGACATCTGTACTACAATTATTCTCAAGCATTAGTTTAGTATGAGCATATCCCAAAGATTGTTGCGCTAAAACAAAACTAAAAACTGATATAGCTAACTTTATAAAAATATTCCTTTTCATCTATAACTCACCATAAACCTTATCAATATCTCTCATCAATCTATCAGTCTCACTCAATGCTACGATTATCTTTTGGTAATGTAAAATATCTTCAAAACCTAACTCCCTACCTTTACGATCTTTAAGCCATTTTTGAGCTGGTTGATAACCACCGATATAAAAGTTCCAAGCTACTTCTGGGACATTATCAAAATACTGCTCTTTATTGATGTAAACTTTGCCATCTTTGTAGAGTGGTTTATCGACAATATTATCACCATCTATTGGATAACTTGTGATGAACTGGGTAACTACTGGCGACTCAAGTAAATGTATTTGGCGAAGTTGACTACCTAGCTCTACCAATTGCCAAAATGTATCTATAGTTGGGTATGGTACTCGTGGAAAGTCAATTTTGAGAAACTCTTTGTATTTCTCACGGTAGCTAGGGCTGTGTAATACTGCATAGATGTAGTCGAGTATATCTATAGGAGCAAATGTAGACTTATCGCTTTCTTTCTCAAACACAAACTTCAAGCCAAGGCTCTTCTCAATACTCTTAACAATGCTCATATCTAAATTTGGTACTCTGCTAGAGTCTAGTGAATCAGCTTCTGGGCACAAATAAAGTAAAAAGGTATTCCCTGCACCAAATTTCCCTGCAGTCCCTGTTAAATTGACATCATTCAAAGTTTTTGTCACAAATAAATGCCTCCAATCCGTAACACACTGCCTAGAAATTACCAATCCAAAATTATCTTGATTTAACATATGTTTCATCACACTAAATCTATGTCGTTGAACTTTTTTTAAATCATAATTTATATATCTATTATCAAATGGACGATAATTATATTCTTTGTTGAATTCTGTAATAAACTTATTAACAGATACAAGCTCTTTATCTTTATGTGTTTTTATTCCCGATGTCGATTTTAAAAATAAATCATCACATTTAAAACCTTTACAATAGTTTTTTATATTATCAAAATCTTTTTTCACAAAAAAATAATTTGGCTCAGTATATTCTAACTTATTCCATGAAATATTTTTTAAACCATTCTCATTTAAAAAGTCATACTTATAATCTCTCTTACCAAATAAATCATAGTGATAAACTTCTGCTAACTCGCCTTTTTTCTTAGCTCCAGTTTTAACAAAAATATTAATAGATACTCCTTGCATAATATCAAAGACATTCTCATCTTTTGAGCCATCAGGACAAGTTTCTTTTTTCTTAGAGTTTCCATGTAAATCTAAGATATAAATCTTATCAAAACTTTCTAGTAGTGCCTTTCTCATTTGTCTATGAATTATGCCATCTATGAAAGAGTTATTAGATATATAAGCTAATACGCCCTCACCTGTTCTATCTATATAGTGCTGTCCGTAGCGGATAAATTTAATATAGTCATCTGATAATGGCTGGATATTCCTTTCATTAAGATTTTTCTTATATTCTTTGGTTAGATCTTGTATCCATTCACCTTTATTACTAGAGCTAACCGAGTAAGGCGGATTACCCATCACTACCATTACTGGAGTATCTTTTTTGATTTGGTTTGCCTCATTGGCTTCATTACTTAGCCAGTTGGCAAAGAGCGTCCCAGTATCAGGGTGATGCTCCTCAAGTGAATTTGTTAGATAGATATGGAAGCGTTGGCTTTGATTTGATTTTGGCTTGTAGCCTGTATCAGTTAAGAGCATGTCTAATTTTAAATGTGCCATTGCATAACTTGCCATCAGTAGCTCAAAACCATTTAATCTAGGTATCAAATGCTTTTCTACATAACCACTCCAAGCACCTTGCATAGCTTTGAAGTTGTTATTGTAAATAAACCTAATTGCCTCTGCTAAAAATGTCCCTGTACCAGTTGCTGGATCTAATACTTGGACTTTATGGACTTCTTTTTCTATTTGTTTATAACCAGATTTGGAGCGTTTATCAGTTGTTTGACTATCAATTTGTATCTTTGTCTTGGTAGTATCTGCTAGACCTTGGCTTAGTCCAAACTCTGATTTTAGTACCTCATCAACAGCTCTTACGATGAAGCTAACTACAGGTTGTGGTGTATACCATACGCCTTTTGCCTTTCTAAGCTTAGAGTCATATTCAGATAGAAAATCCTCATAGAAATGTACTATCGGATCTTGAGTTTTGGTACTTCTACCAAATTTTGAAAGTATCTTGCGTAAATCTACCGCACGGAAAACATCCGCCAAGTTATCAACTGTATGCTTAATCCTATCATCAATATTTGTACCTGCAACATAGTCAAAAAGCCTTCTAAGAAATGGATTTGATTTTGGTATTTTCTCTGCTGCCTCTTGACGAGAGAAAGTATCAAGAACTTTATCATGATACCTTGCAGCAAACATTCCATAAGCAAGGGTCTGAGCATAAATATCTGCAAAGCCCTTTGGTGTTAAGTCATGTATCAAAATATCTTTAAATGTTTCATACTGCTCATTTAGTTCAGTATTATCGTCGTCTGCTATATCTTGTTCTAATGCTCTTTCTAATGTATTTTGCAGTAATCTTGCCTTACCAGCCATCATCTCAGCTAACTTCTTCGGCGAACGGATAGTTTGACCTATATAAGTACAGAAATCTTTGATTAAATTTTCAAACTGCTGGAAATTTTTAACGATTGGTTTAATCTCACCATTTTCAATAGTTGCAATCTCAATCTGTGTAACTAGCTCATCTTCTTTGAAAAATTGAAAACGCAGATAATCTGTGATAATCAAATTATCCAAAGCCTTACGATAGCGACTAAACTGCTCTTTGTAGTTTTTTGAGTCCAAATCTTTGCCAATATCTTTTGCCTCAATATATCCAATCGGTATATCTTTTTTGGTAATTACATAATCAGGATTACCACAATCTGTAATCTTTGTAGGCTCATTTGTAACATTAACATCTTTAACTAAAGAAACAATTAAATCTTCTAAATCTTTACGATATGTATGTTCACTAGATATGCCAGTTTTGTAGCGTTTGTTAAGTTGCTCAAGATATTGCTGAGTTGTCATGAAAAATTATAAAATCTAAAAGATATTATTAAGATTATAGATTATTTAATATGAAAATATAATGTCAAAAATTATAAGAAAAATTACTTAGGCTGCCAAACGATATCAAGCTCTTTTGCAGCTTTGACATCATCAAGACGACGCGCTGGTAAATTATAAGGAGCGCCTTTTAGATACTGAGGATCTTTCTTAGCAATATTTCTGATTTCTACCATTGCTTGGATAAACTTCTCCATACTATCAACATTTTCAGTTTCGGTAGGTTCTATCAACAAACATTCTGGTACTAATAGCGGGAAATACATAGTAGGAGCATGCACCCCTCTATCTATCAAGCACTTAGCAAAATCAGTAGCTGTCACACCATAATTCTGAAATTCAGGTTTCAAAGTTACAATGAATTCATGAGAAGCTCTTCTATCAGGATAAGCGATCGTAAAGCCTTCTTCTTTTAAACGAGCCATCATATAGTTCGCATTTAGAGTTGCTATTTCAGATGCTTCTGTTAGACCATTACCACCAAGCATCGCACCATAGATATAAGCTCTAATTAATACACCAATATTACCGTTGAATGCAGACATTCTACCGATAGTATTTGGTACATCTTTTTCTTCTAACCATACAAATTTATCATCTTTTTTACCAACCATAGGTATTGGCAAGAACTCTTTTAATTTATCATTAACAGCTACAGGACCAGCACCTGGACCACCACCACCATGAGGAGTTGCAAAAGTTTTGTGTAAGTTCATATGAAGAACATCAAAGCCCATATCACCAGGACGAGCCTTGCCCATGATCGCATTCAAGTTCGCGCCATCATAGTACAATAAGCCACCAGCTTCATGGACTTTCTTAGCTATTACAGCAATATTTCTTTCAAATACACCTACTGTTGATGGATTAGTTAGCATGATACCAGCTGTCTTTGGACCAAGTACTTTGTCTAATGCTTCTAGATCAATATCACCACATCTCTTAGTAGGAATCTCAATAACTTTTAGACCACAAACTTTTGCAGTAGCTGGATTAGTACCATGGGCAGCATCTGGTACGATGATTTCATCACGCTCAAAATCACCACGCTTGTGATGATATGCTTTGATCATAGCTACACCTGCAAACTCACCTTGAGCACCAGCCATAGGAGCTAATGATACACCGGTCATACCAGTTAGCTCTTTGATTAAGTCTTGCAAATCATATAGACATTCAAGAGTACCTTGTACACTTTGAGCACTTGCATAAGGGTGTCTTTCTAAAAATCCCGCTAATGAAGCATACTTATGCGCAGCTCGCGGATTGTATTTCATAGTACAAGAACCTAATGGATAAAAATTTGTATCTATACAAAAATTCTTGCGTGAAAGTTGTGTATAGTGTCTAACAACATCTAGCTCAGCTTGCTCTGGAAGTATTGGTTTCTTAGTACGTAGCATATCTGTAGGGATATTTGAAACATCTCCTTTTTTGCTAGGCATTACAGATGGCGAGTTTTTACCTCTAGTTTTTTCAAAAATAACCATTTAAATTAACCTCCTATCCTAGCTAAAACTTTTTTAGTAGCTTCTATGTACTCTTTGATATCTTCAGATGTATGAATCTCTGTAGCACAAACCATAATAGAATTAGCTAAATCACTATGATACTCACCTAAGAAGTAACCTGCATCTATACCTTCTTTTTCCATTTCTGTGACAAAAATTTCAGCATTTACAGGTAAATCAATAACAACTTCATTAAAGAATACATTATTAAATCTAGCATTTACTCCATCTAGTTCAGATAATTCATTTGCTAATTTAGTAGTATTTTCATGAGATACACTCGCTACTCTTTCTAAACCTTCTGCACCTAATAAGCTCATATAAATAGTCGCCGCTGTAACCATCAAACCTTGATTAGTACAGATATTTGAAGTAGCTTTTGCACGACGGATATGCTGCTCTCTAGCTTGTAGAGTTAAGCAAAAACCTTCATTACCGTCTAAGTCAACTGTTCTGCCGACAATACGTCCAGGCATTTGACGTACATGAGCCATCTTACAAGTCATAAAACCAAAATACGGCCCACCCGAAGCTAAAGGCACACCCATAGGCTGCCCCTCACCACATACTATATCAGCACCATTATCACCCCATTCTGCTGGTGATTTTAATATTGCTAGTGACATAGGATTAGTTACGGCAATAACCAAAGCACCATGCTTATGTGCCCAATTTGTAATCCCATCAACATCTGCTATTTGACCTAAGAAATTAGGACTTTGGATAACTACAGCTGCATAATCGGCATTCGCAAAATCTTCCAACTTAGTAATATCTGTCTTACCATTTTTAGAATCAAGATTAATAATATCAAACTCAATACCTTGATGCTTTGTAATAGTTTCTAATACTCTTAAATAGGTTGGGTGCAAAGCTTCAGCAATCAAAATCTTTTGGGATTTAGCTTTTTTGTTTGAGCGAATCGCCATAAGAACTGACTCAGCCAAAGCAGTCGCTCCATCATACATAGATGCATTTGAGGCATCCATACCTGTTAAGCCAGCCATCATAGTTTGGAACTCATATATAACCTGTAAGCCGCCTTGAGAAGCCTCGGCTTGGTATGGCGTATATGCTGTATAGAATTCTCCTCTGCCAACAATATCCCATATAGCAGATGGTATATAGTGACTATATGCTCCAGCTCCTATAAAGTTTGTATTATGATGATTTTTATTAGCTCTTTTTCTCATTTGATTTGCTAATTGAATCTCATTGATTCCATCTTTAATCTTAAGAGTATCTGCTCTTAACTGGGCTGGAATTTCATCAAATAACTGATCTATAGAGCTTGCACCTATAGTACCAAGCATTTTTTCTATCTGCTCAGGTTTATGTGGAATAAAAGACATATTTCCTCCATGTCTTCGTATATAGAATTTTTATAAAGGACTAAATAGAAACTCTAAAAGTCTATAATTAGTCTTCAAGAGTTTTTGCATAAGCATCTGCAGATAATAGATCTGCCAGTTGAGATTCATCAGAAATTTTAAGTTTGAATAACCATCCATCTCTATATGGTGCATGATTTACTTGAGAAGGATCATCACTTAGAGATTCATTCACATCAATAACCTCACCATCAAGAGGAGCATACACATCAGAAGCTGCTTTCACAGATTCAACAACACAAGTATCATCACCAGCTGAGAATTCCTCTCCAACTTCTGGTAACTCAACATATACTAAATCACCTAATAAAGACTGCGCATGTTCAGTAATACCTATAGTAACCTCATCACCATCTACTTTTACCCATTCATGAGATTTTGTGTATTTTAATTCATTAGGAATATTTGACATTTTATACCTCCGTATTGACTACGATTAATCATTGTTGTGAAAATATTTATTTTTTAAATCAAAGATTGCCCATTCTTGACAAACTTTGCCTTAACTAATTCTACATCTAGTTCCTTACCGCGTATATTAACGACCGGATTGGCACCTTCTTTAGGTACATAAGCTAATGCTATAGCAACTTTAAGAGTAGGTGAAAAACTACCACTTGTTATATATCCTTTTTCGCCATTATCAAAATCAATCTCTTGACCCGCTCTAAGCACTCCTTTTGACTTTAGAACAACTCCTGTCCACTTGGTAGTTATACCATGTGACTTTTTCGTAAGATATGCTTTTTTTCCAATAAAATCTCTATTCTCATCAGATAAATCAATACTCCAACCAAGGCCTCTTTCTAAGGGAGTTGTAGTTGTATTCATATCTGATCCATATAGGTGCATCCCTGCCTCTAAGCGCAAAGTATCTCGAGCACCCAAACCTGCCGGCTCGGCACCATTTTCTAATAAATTATCCCAAAAATCTGCTACTTGATCTGCTGGAAGCATTATTTCAAAACCATCCTCACCAGTATAACCAGTACGAGCAAACATCCAATTACTAAAAAACTTAAATGTAAAAGGCTTTAGCTTAGCTATTTCTTCTGCGATCTCTGTAGTTACAGTATGCTTAACAATCTCTACAGCTTTTGGACCTTGTACAGCAACTATCGCAAGATTTTGTTGTGGCGTTATTGTAACATCTAAATCTTGAGAATTTTCTCTAAACCATGCTACATCTGACTCTCTATTGCCAGCATTGACAACTATTCTGAAATTCTCTGAATCAATCTTATATGTAATAAGATCATCAACGATACCTGCTTGATGATTTAGCATACAACCATACTGTGCTTTGCCTGCTTCTAGCTTAGCAACATCATTAGCCAAGATATGACGCAAGAACTTTTCGGCATCTTTACCTTGAATATCAACAGCTAGCATATGTGATACATCAAAGACACCACAGTTCTCTCTAACATTATTGTGCTCTTGAATTTGTGAACCATAGTTAATTGGCATTGACCATCCAGAAAAGTCTACCATTTTAGCATTTGCTGCTAAGTGCGATTCATAAAGAGGAGTTTTAAGCATTTTCCCACCTAAAATTAGACTCGATAAGCAACACTATACATTTTTTTTTAGCTGATTATAAGCGTTTTATTTCAAAAAAATCTAATATTAATCATCAATCACTTTGATATATAATTTACCATCTTTTGCTCTCTCTGGTCCATGTATATCTGTATCAAATCCTGGCAGCATTGATCCTATCTTCTCTAACATCAATAAGAAATCTAATATTACCTTAGATTCTTCCGTAACTTTTTCGCCTGGGAATATCACTGGTATACCTGGTGGATATGGTAATATCATCACGGCTGAGGTCTGTCCATATAGCTCTGCTAACGGGACTTTTTTAACTTTACCTTTTAGTAATTTCTGAAAAGCTCTATGAGGATTAAGCTGTTGTTCAGGTAACACATTAAAGGCATGGTACATAAGATTAGGAAGATTAGCCTCTTTCATATACTGGTGTAATCTTTCACTAACTTCTTGGATTCTCATATCTTCATAGAACTTAGGATCTTCAGCATATAATGTTGGTAGCATCTTCTCAACTAATGTATTTTCATCATACATTTGTTTGAATTTATTAAGTACCGATATTAGCCTTACTGATTTTGCCTTTGTAGTGCCTAAACTAAAGATAAACAACAATGAATAAGGTCCTGATTTCTCAACCACAATATCATGCTCATCTAAAAACTTAGCTACTATATCTGCTGGTACACCCCAATCTTGGACATCATTATCTTTTATACCAGGAGTTAAGATTGTTATCTTAATTGGGTCTAATGAAAGAAAATCTCCATCTATATTTTTAAATCCATGCCATTTATCAGCATTTCTTAATAACCACGCCTCTTTATTAGAAATGTTATCAGGTTGCCAAACATCAAAGAACCAATCACCAGCTTCTGATCTAAGCTTGACTAGCTCTCGTCTAAAATCTATCGCTAAATTAATAGTTTTGTCGATAAGGTTGTAGCCTTGCTCTCCTTCCATCATCGCCGCAGCCGTCTCAACACTAGCAACTATTGGATAAAAAGGAGATGTTGAAGTATGCATCATATATGCTTCATTCAAAACTTCATCGTTATAATCACCTTTTATGTGCAACATTGATGACTGACTGAAAGCTGCTAGAAGTTTGTGAGTGGATTGTGTCTCAAAAATTATATGCTCTGGCTTTGGTTCAATTTGCATCGCAGACTTATGCTTATAGATTGGATGAAATATCGCGTATGGTATCCAAGCACTATCAAAGTGTAACTTTTTAACATCTAGTTCATGATGAATAGTATCTGTGTTATACAGAATACCATCATAAGTTGAATTTGTAACAACAGCATATTCAGGCCATTTATCTGCAATGCTACTATTATCAATTTTTTCTTGGATAGTTTGACGCTGAAATTCTTCTTTAGGTATACCACCAATTATGCCATAAGCATTTCTTGTTGGTTTTAGATATATTGGATTAACATCCACCATCATCATTAAATGCGTGACTGACTTATGACAGTTTCTATCAACAAGAATTGTATCGCCATCGGCAACACTATACATACCTACTATTTTATTAGCAGTTGATGTTCCGTTAGTAACAATTAACGATCTATCTGCTTGGAAAACTTTTGCGACATACTCTTCGGCATCTTTATGAGCTTCAGAATGATCTAATAAACTTCCTAGCTCTTTCATTGAAATAGATAAGTCTGTCTTAAAAATATTCTCACCATAAAAATCATAGAATAATGCACCTACTGCCGAACGCTGAAAACCATAACCTCCTTGGTGACCTGGAGTACAGAATGATGAGTTAAAAGATTTGGAATATTTAAACAACTCATAGGTTAAAGGTGGCAGAATATCATTGAAATAATTTGTAATAGTTCTATGAATAAAATCAGAATCCTCACCAGCTAGAGCATCATACTGTAAAAAGTTAATATTTAAATTAAAATCACGTAAATTAAGCTTGATACTTTGGCTATAATCAGAAACCACAAATACTGGTAACTTAGTATTAAGATGAGCAATATTATGAAATGCTTCAATACTAAAACTAGTTCTATCAAGGACTATACAACATATTCTTGAATTATCCTCGAGAATCTCTACAACTTCAGATAAATCATCTACTGTTAAAGTATGATATTCATAGCTTTGTAAATCTTTTTCAATCTTTAGTAAGAACTTTTCTTTATAGGATTTTAAAGTGTCTTTATATACAAATACAATTGTCTTCATTAGCTTTACCACTTATAGACTATATACTTATGCAGTATACTAAAAGTGAATCAGATAAAAATATTTTTTACTAATGAAAATCAATAAATAATGATTTAGTTGGCATGTTCAACTAATTCTAACTCACCATCTACTAATCTATAGATTTTATTCATACGACTAGCTAGTCTCTCATCATGCGTGACAATTACAAAGCTAGTTCCAAAATCATCACTAAGCTGCTGCATCAAAGCAAATATACTTTCAGATCTTTGGCTATCTAAGTTTCCTGTTGGCTCATCTGCTAAGATACAATTAGGATTGGTAACTAAAGCCCTCGCAATAGCAACTCTTTGGCGCTCACCACCAGAAAGCTCAGCAGGCTTATGATGTGCACGATGCTCTAAACCAACTTTTGTTAGAATTTCATTAGCAAGCTTTATTGACTCTTTTTTTGTATACTTTTTGGTAATAGCTAATGGAATCATTACATTCTCAATAGCTGTAAATTCCGGCAACAAGTGATGTAACTGATAGATAAAGCCTAAATGCTTATTTCGCATCTTTGCTCGCTTATTGACAGATTGATTATCAAATCTCTCGCCCATGAGCATTACTTCACCTGAGCTACACTTATCTAGTCCACCCAAAACATTTAGCAATGTTGTCTTACCTGATCCTGATAGACCAAGTATAGCAACCTTTTCACCTTTATTAATTTCAAGGTTTACATTTTTTAGTATAGCTATATCTGTTTTGAATTCTGTGTAGCTTTTTGAGACATTTTTGCAACTTAAAACTATATTACTCATATCTAAGCGCCTCCACTGGTTGAACCTTAGAAGCACTCCAAGCTGGATAAAGTGTAGCTAAGAAACTTAGAAACATAGAAACTAAAGTAACCTTAAATACATCAGACCACATAAGCTCCGATGGAATATAATTAATTAGATACACGCTAGCACTCAAGAATTGTCTTCCTGTAACATGCTGGATGAAATTAACAATCTCTGTGGCATAAGTCGATAGTAAAATCCCCAATAGAACTCCTATAACTGTACCAATTAAACCAATTACAAACCCTTGGTAGATAAACACAGTTATAATTTGTCTTGATGACATACCCATAGTTCTAAGAATGGCTATATCACTTCGCTTATCTGTCACAACCATAACCAAAGATGACAATAGATTAAATATAGCAACCGTAATTATTAGCAATAGGATAAAGAACATCATTGTCTTTTCCATTTTTAAAGCATCAAAGAAAGATTTATTTTCATCAGTCCAATCACGAGTGAAATAATATGGAGCTATAGCGCCATCATTAAGTTTATTTTTTACAAGTGGCGCATCATAGATATTTTTTAGACCTAGTTGAAGAGACGATATTGAATTACCAGTTTCAAATACTTTTTGGGCATTCTTAATATTAATCATCGCATAATAAGCATCATATTGATAACTTACTGAGAATATACCTGATACTGTAAACTGCTTAATCCTAGGAATCATTCCAGCTGGTGTTAAGCTTATTTTAGGAACTATTAAAGTAACTTTATCTCCCACGTTAACACCTAAACTATTTGCTAGCGCATTACCTAAAACAATATTATAGCCCTCATTATCATCTAATGATGATAACTTACCCTCTATGATATGATCGCCAATTGGCAATACCTTAGTTTGATATTTTGGTTCTATACCTTGAATCTGTACAAAAGCTGTCGTACTGCCACCATTATTTGCACTTAACAATCCTTGAGACTCCACGATAGGGGCTACTGCTGTAACACTTGGAGCACTTTTCTCAACTTCTTTTGCTAATTTTGGCCAATCAGTAACTTGCCCACCCATTTGATATACTTTCAAAGGTGGTACCATCATCAAAATTCTATTTTTGATTTGCTGGTCAAAACCATTCATCACAGACATTACTGTAATCAAGACAGCAACTCCCAAAGATATACCCAAAAAAGATATAGCAGAAATAATAGATATAAACCGATTACGCTTCTTAGCACGGATATATCTTAACCCTATAAAAAGAGGAAGACTTCTAAACATTTAAGCTTTGTTTTGCAAATAAAATTACCATGTATAATAACATATTAAGGAGCTAAAAACATTTCAAATAACCATAGCCAAATTTATCAAAAAAATTATCTTGGTATCAATTTTTGATTAGCCCTGTTAATTTTTACTAATTGTTGAAATATTTATATTGCTATATTATATGCCTCATTGACAAAAAGACATGTAAGTGAATAGATATGAGAAAAAGTTTTAGATCTCAATTTTGTGCTTTACCAATATATTTAGGTGGACTAACTATAGCTTACATAATAACAGCATCGATAATAACTAATTTGTTGTTCTAAATATGGCTGGCTTAGTTAGATTTTGATTTAGAAAGGTTTATGTTGATCCTCCCCCCACACAATAGGACACATAAAACTATATAACGAGTCTATACATAACTAACTTAAATACTAACTTCTGCCGGCTGTATTTAAACTTCTTCAAAAAAATAAATGTTTTAAATAACAAGATCAAGATGAAAAATTGAAAAAAGGTTTGACGATTACCTACTTTCACCTGGGCATTGCCAGACTATCATTGGCGTGAGACCGTTTCACTTCTGAGTTCGGAATGGGATCAGGTGGTTCCAGACTGCTATTATCGTCAATAGCCACATATAATACTCTGATTAATTATTATGTCAACTATATATTCAAAAGTTTTGTCAAAAAACAAATATCTCTAAATATCACTACCAATAATATAACCATCTATAATTAATGGTATTTCATCACCACAATCTTCATAAGGCTTGATTTCTCCGCTAGCAAATTTTGATTGAAGCTCTTCGTTATCCATATATTCAGTATCAAAATCAACATACACAGAACCAAGTAGATGATTGAACTCATGTTGAAATATTACCGCAGCTATAGAATCTAACTTACCTGTAATCTTCTTACCATGCTGATTATATGCTTCATACTTAATCTCTTTATATGTTGCAAGCTTACCTCTTTTTTCTCCTAAAGCACTTAGACAACCATGCCAAAAACTGACTCTCTTTTTAGATGCTTTTATAATTTTAGGATTTATAAAAACTTGAAAAGGAACACTATCAAAACTTAATGGATATCTTGCATTAGAGCCATCAAACTCTATCATAAATATTTGATAAGGATAGCCAATTTGATTAGCTGCAAGTCCTATACCATTACCTTGCATTTTCTCACGCATTTCTGTGATGATATTCTGTATTTCAGAACTTTGAATATCTGTTACTGGTTTACATTTTTGATATAAAACTTCATTATTTATATCATTATATTGTATAAATTGTGATTTCATTCTAAAAACTACTTTTCCTAATTTTACTTAACTACAGATGCTAAAGGATTACCATACTTTTTAAGATACTCTTTGGCTATCTCTTGAGACCCAAGATAGTTTAGATGATGGTTATCTGCATATATAGGTATACCATTTAGAGAAGTCTTACAGTAGTGACTATTACATAAGACTTTTTTAGGATCTATTAAAACTAATTCTGGATATTTAGTTTTAAGTTTATGCATTAAGTTAACAAACTCTTCTTGCTGCTTTTGCACATATTCCAAAGGAAGCTCACAATGATGAGGATCAAATAATAGAATAAACTTAACAGTTGAAACAATACAGTAATTATTAAATCCTTTTGGTAACTCTGGGGTATCTAATACTACTATTGGAACAGCATTATTTTGGATTATTAACTTTATTGATTCTTCTATACCTGAGATATAAGGCTCATTATTTTTCTCAGACCAATCGCCTCCCAAAACAACATATTTAAAAGATTGTTTTTTTATCAAGTCTTTCAATGCATTGTTTCTATCAACCATTGATACTCCTAACTCTGTATTAGGAAGATTTTCTATAAAAGGAGTACTTCTTTGAGATACTAAGTAAGCACTTTTATGAATGTTTGATAACCACACACCTAACATTGGAAACTCTGCACGAGCATGAGAATCACCAATAAACAATATATTTGTATCTTTATCTTGTGAAGCATCTCCTATTAAACATTTACTTTCAGGAGGTAACATTTTAGATGTGAACTCTGGTATCGAGTTTTGTATAAAGCATTTATTCTCATCAACATTTTCAAAACCATAGACTCCATTTAATTTACGAAGATCTACAATTGGTGGTGGAATATTAACAGCAAAGTTTTTGACATATTTAGTACATAAGGCAAATGAACATGCCAATAATATTGGGATTATCCATAATAAAATCAATGTTTTAGAAAATGACATCTTAAATCTATATCTAAAAGGTTTTTCTACTAAGAAATAAGTCAGTATAGCTAAGCTAAAACTAGCGATAAAAATCATAGCCTTGATAAAGTAAGTACTATCAATACTCAGATAATTAACATAAGCAATTATCGGCCAATGCCATAAATATAATGAGTATGATATTAAGCCTATTGCAACCAATGGTTTAAGTGAGAAAACTCTGTGTATAAACGAGACATTACTATTTAAGCCTACATATATAAATAAAGTTGCCCCAAGACAAGCCTCTATAATACCCAAACCTGGATAAAAGACTTTTACAAAAAATATAGGCACTAACATTAGCAAAATGGATACTAATGCTAATATATTTGCTATCAACTTGCTTAGAATAATTTCTTTGTTAACTGAATATATCGCCAAAAAGCAGCCAAACAATAACTCAAATGCTCTTGTAACTGGAAAGTAATAATACTCTGAACCATTTAAAAATATTAAAGAGACTAGCGATAAAATAGTTAGAAGCACACAACCATATAATAACTTCTGATGTGTAGTCATTTCGGCTCTATTTTTGAGCTTAACAGGAATATAAAATGCAGCTATCAAAAATAATGGCCAAAATATGTAAAACTGCTCTTCGATTCCTAGAGACCAAGTATGCAATAGAGGTATCAATTCCGAATCAGTACTAAAGTAGCCAAAATTTAGTGAGCTAAAAAAATATAAATTTGAAAATGATCCCAAAGCACTAACTAGCGACTTAGAGTAATCTCTTAAATCTTGAGGTAATAAAATTAACCACGCAAAAACTGTTGAAAATATAAGCACCACAATTAATGCAGGCAAAATACGCCTCATTCTTCTGAGATAAAAGGCCTTGATTGAAAAAGTTTTATTTTCTAGATCACGAATAATGATGGTGGTTATTAGAAAACCTGAAATAACAAAAAATATATCAACCCCAAGAAAACCTGATTTAACCCAGCTAATATCTAAATGGAATAACACTACAGCTAACACCGCTAGTGCTCTAAGACCATCTATATGCTTATAATACTTCATTATAAAAATCTACTTTTAATCCTGCTAATAAGTATAGTACAAAAATCTAATCAAAGTAATAATAGTTTGAACCAATCAATTTGAAGAATATTTTGCATTTTAGGACAAATTTATAATAGTCTATAAGACTATATTATCACGGTAGATAGCACCTAATGATCTTAACAGCTTTGTGAATTTTTATTCAAGAAAATAATAAAAATCTCACCTTCCTGATAAAAATCATTTCAATGACGATGTTTTTAAACTATCATATATGAATAATTATTCAAAATAATGAAATATGAAGCAGTTTATAGGTATATTTTTGATTATTGGCTCAACTATAGGTGGTGGCATCATAGGTTTACCTATAGCTGCTGTTAACTTAGGATTTGTGGGAAGCTTATTGGCAATATGTTTAGTATGGTTAATAATGACATTTACAGGATTATGTATATTAAAGATATCTTATAACCTCCCAGTTAAGCACAATACATATTTCTCACTATCTACCAAATTCTTAAACTTTAAAGGAGCTAAGGTTACTGTTTTTGGAGGTTATCTGTTAATACTGTATTTAACACTGACCACTTACATATCTGGCATTAGTTCATCCGTAAGCTTATATTTTGCACAAAACAGTAATTTAAGTTACTTATTATCTGGTGTGATTCTAGTATTTATACTAGGTGGAATTACAACTTATAACTCTAGAATTATAATCAAGAGTAATGTTGTATTTGTCGTAGCTAAACTCTCTCTTATTGTCATAGCTATATTTCTAATTTTTTATTCTACAAGCAAAATTAATATTAGTACTGATAGCTATCCTATTCAATCAATAGGAGCATTTTCATTCTTATTTGTATTATTTAATGCTTTTGGTTATCACTTTATTATCCCAAGTTTAGTAAAGTTTTATGATAATCGTATTTCTTTTAAATCTTTTGTTTTCTTGCTTATCTTTAGTACGACAGTCATAGCGTTGATTTATATAGCATGGATTTTAGCAATATTCTTTACAATACCAGCAGAAGGTAGTCATGGAATGATGAGTATTTATAATAGTGAAAATCAGCTTATAGCTTTTAACAATAGTATTAGCTTTTTTACTCAATCAAACACCATTAGCAATATGTTAAGTGCTTTTCAATTAATATCTATGATAGGCTCTTTCTGTTGTATCTCAATAGGTGTAATTGATGCGCTAAAAGATGCTTTGGGACAAAATGCTTACATTAAAGTCTTAATCTGTACTTATTTACCACCACTAGTTTTAATGAGCCTTTCTCAAAATATGTTTTTAATTGCAATGTCATTAGCTGGGATATTAACATTCTATATTGAGGTATTTGTGCCAATTTTAGGAGTTAGAAATTATTATAAAATGTCTAATAAGATAAAGAATAAATCTTTATTTAGTCATCAATATTCAAAGGCTTTTAGTTAGATCTTAAGATAGATTTAGAATAAAAGAATAACATCTACTTATCATTTTTTATCAATAAAGTTCATATATTTTATACGCTTTTTGTATTCCACATTTTTAATATACTGCTCCATATACTGGTAATCTGGTTGACCTTTCAAAGTTATAGGAAGTATTATTTTTTCTCTTGAAAGCCTTGCATCATTAATTTCACGGTTAAAATTATATTTTTCAGAATATCTATTAGCTATTGTTGCCACAAACAAATAAATATATTTACTAAACTCTTCATTCTTTAAGTGCGTTACATGATCACTAGCAACAAAACTATAAGGATGAAAAAAGCTAGCTCCAACACTTCCACTATTTGCAATAGTTATACAATTACTAAAAATTCTTACACTTTCTTTATTTGATAAAAAATTATCAACTCCATTTTTTGAAGCTGTAGAAGAAATATAAGGCATATCACCTTTTATTTGAGCATTTTTTATTAGCCTCTTACCTCTCTGAATTAGAGTAAAAATATCTTTAACAAAAAACTCTTTCCACTCTTTGCTTTCCAAGGGCTCGATTTCTTTATATTCTAAATCTGCTAATTTTTTCTTATTATAGTCCAGGTATTTTACTTTTTTAGCTTCTAGAAGATTTTTGGAATAATCTTCCATAAATTGATAATCTGGTTTTTGCTTTTTATTTATAGGTAAAAAGATAGTCTCTCTTTTAACCACATTTAATTGAGCTTGTCTCCCATAAGAATATTTATATCCCTGTCTATTAATCATTGTGGTTAAAAACAAACCTATATATTTATTTATCTTTTGACTCAAGATAACTGAAACATCATGAGAACAATAAAAACTTTTAGGTTGGTAGAATGAAGCTAATGAAACTTTTTCTATAGTTATAGAGTTCTTTGGAAAAAGAGGTTTATTTTTAATAAACTCAATTATTCCATTATTATTAGTAGTAGCTGTAACATAAGGGTTGTAACCTAATTCTAAATACTTTTTACCTAAATAAACTCCTTTAGATAACTCAAATAGTTTTCCTATTTTATATGGTTGCCACTCTCTAGAATCAAGATTATTTTTCATTATCGCTATCCTCAAATAGATACTCTCTATTTTGCATAATCATAGAAAATTCAAATGTTAAATAATCTCCTATAGTTTTCTCAAAATCAGCATCAGTTGGTATCTCATCGTTAAAATAATAAAAACTATGTAACCATTCATCTTGAGCCTCGACAGTCGTTTTTACACAGAATTTAGTTTCTGGTTCAATACGCTCAAACCACACATCTAATAGATGCTGTTTTCTATCCTTAGCTTGCTCTGTCTCTATCAGTCCAACATGTTTACCAACTTTATAACCATCTTCCCTAAAATCTATAAATTTACAAATCTTATCTTCAGGATGCGGCTCACCTGCTGTAAATATCGCAATACATGGCATAGTCCCTACACCATAGAAAGTATTTGGATTTAAAGTAATCACTCCTTCTAAAGTATGCTTTTTAAGAATATTTGCTTTAGTAGTTTTCTCCTCTTTAGTTTTACCAGTTACCGATGATTGTGGAATAATTACAATAACTCTTCCACCAACAGTCATTGAATCTAGCAAATGCTCTGTAAAAGAAATCTCGTATAAGTCAGGATTTTTCTTAGAACCTTGAGAATATGGTGGATTCATCATCCCTACAGTTGGAGACTGCAATTGCAACTTACTTGGTTCAGTAGTTAAGAAATTATCATTTAAAAGATTGCTTTTACCATCGCCACGCAAAATCATATTTGTCGTTGCAATCGTAAACATATACGGTTGCAACTCTATACCATGCAACTGCTTTTGTTTTATGCTTTTTTTACGAGATTCACTATCTGCTTTATCAAACATATAATGCATTGCAGCAATCAAAAACCCTGCTGTACCAGCACATGGATCAAGTACAACATCATCTGCCTGTATATCAACTAGTTCACAAAACAAATCCGTAACGTGTTTAGGCGTAAGTACAATACCTAGAGTCTGCCCATCTCCACCAGAATATGACATAAACTCACCATAGAAGCGACCTAAATAATCCTCTGAGGATTTTGTATATTTGATGCTCTTATAAATATTCTCATCTAAAAATTCAGCATAGTGTTTCAATGGTGTTTTCTTTAAAGTTGCATTTACTTCATTTAAGACTTTTGTATCTTTTATTATCGAGAATTGACTTAATATTTTATCTCTTTTAACCTCTGGAGATACATTAGCTCTTTTTAAGTTAAGTTCAATAGCATTATAAATCTTTTGACCATCTGTATTGATGCTATCACCAGTAAGGTTATCTATAGAAAAATTTTTAGATTCAATTTCTCTGAGTGCCAAGAGGATTCCTGAAACTACCAGAGGTTTATCAATATCTTTTAGACTTCCATAATTACGTAAATCTTCATGTAAAGTTGCAGCATCTTTCAAAATCTCAGCTAGTTCTTTTTCTTTGTCAGTTTCTTCTTTTAGTATTTCTCTAATATAATACTCATCTATATTTTTATCTGAAAAACTTATAAAAGATTCTACTTCTGGCAACTCTCTATAAAATTCTGTTTCATCAACATAAATTGGACTTATGTTTATGCTTTTTTTCATCTCCTGAGATACCAAAAGCAATTACTTTTTTATAAGATGTATTTTTTGCTAAGTGCTTTGCATAGAATAAAGCACCATTCATAGCATAGTTTTTAACATCAGATACTTTTGAACTTATAATGTTA
Organism: Francisella sciaenopsi; assembly: GCF_045862875.1. NCBI lineage: Bacteria > Pseudomonadati > Pseudomonadota > Gammaproteobacteria > Thiotrichales > Francisellaceae > Francisella > Francisella sciaenopsi. The sequence continues at coordinate 32,336 of NZ_BTHG01000006.1, read as the reverse complement.
TTTTCTAACTTACAATGTTTGTTAATATCCGCTTTGTTTTCTATCACGATTAGAAAATCTTTCACAACCCCAACGAACTCCGGAAATCCAACTTTACCAGAACCACTCTTTGAAGCGGTCTTTAAAGCTTCATTTACTTCATAAATAGAACTACCCTGAGGCTCTAACTCTATACCAGCCTCTTTTGATAAAAAAAAACCCAATAATCTGTCTTTGCTTCTTTTTTTGCCATTATTCAACTCCGCCTTAGATTCTACGATCAAGTCGTAGAATGACAGCTTTTTTACTAAACCCTAACACATATCCGTCATTCGTCATACTACGGCTTGACCGTAGTATCCAAAAGCCAAAATGTAAAATCAAATCCACTATCTTAAGATACTAACACACATTTTCAATACTTCACCCATCTATGGGAGAGAGTTTTAAACCTTACTCCATCCAATCCACTACAACTTTCCAACCTAATGGTTGATACTGCTTATTCATCAAATTAACAAACTTATTTTTCGCCTGTTCAATATGCTCTTTTGATGAAGCTACATTATCTGTAAGTTTTTGAACTTCTTTATATGCGATATTTGCCAGATGATTATCAGGATCAGTATTTATAACACCTAATCTAGGTAATACCTTAAATGTATACGCTTGCCTACTTAATTGTTTAGTTTTGTCAAAATCTATTGTAACGGATGTTACTTTGGGTGGTTTAACTCTTAGTGTTATAGTTTTATCTTTCTCATCAATTTTGATATCAGATTTATCAATATTTGTCGATAAAGTAGCAGATGCTTCATAGCTATATTTAGCAGTATTTTCAACTAATGTACCATTATCAGAGACATATAAAGAATTACCACTGACCGTAACTTTTAATGTAGATAATTCACCGATTTTTTGAACGCTAACAACTGTTGGAACTATCTCATTATCCTTCTTGATTGTAACAAATAATGCTGTAATTATCAGTATTACGATAATAAGAGTGTATTTTAGAAACTTAGACATCTATTTACTCCTCTATAGAAAAAGTAAAGCTAGAATAATCAATATTATGAGTATCACTACATATCGCATTTTTTGTTACCTTTGTAATTTTTCATATTCTTTTAACTAGATCTAATATTTCACCTATATAGCATTCCATTACATTTACTCAAAAGAATATACACAAATGCCATTGCTAAACTTTTCTTTGGATTCTACGATCAAGTCGTAGAATGACAATCTTTTTACTAAGCCCTAACATATATCCACTAGTTGTCATACTATGGCTCCGACCGTAGTATCCAAAAACCAAAATGTGAAATTAAATCCACTATGCTAAAATACTAGCATACAAATCTAACCATCTAGGATTAAACTTATTTATTAAGTCTAGTTTCCATTTTCTTTGCCAAGTTTTTAATCTTTTCTCACGATAAATAGCATCTGTTATATTATTAAACTGCTCATAATATACTAGCTTTTTAACCTCATATTTTTTGGTAAAACCATCAGAATAACCCTGCTTATGCTCGTAAACTCTTTTAATTAAATTTGATGTTACACCTATATAAAGTGTTCCATTATATTTACTCGCAAGAATATACACAAATGCCATTATCAAGCCTTTCTTTAGATTCTATGGTCAAGCCGTAGAATGACTTTATATGTTTTAAACTCCACTCAAACTAACAGTAGTACCCTCAGCTATTAACCTACTAATATCATTAACAAACTCATACACCGAGAATGGCTTTCGAAAATACTCAAACTTAGCATCAACATCATCTAAAGATACTTTTATCTCTAAGATATTTTCTCTTTGAATATCAGTAGTGGCGATATTTTTCTTGAGATTATCTAATACTTTTTTTAGGTTAGTTGAATTTACATTTTGACTTCTTAAATTCAGCTCAACTTTACTAAAATTCTCATCAATATATTGTGATATTGGTTGTACCTTATCAACACTTAGCTTATTGCACTCTCTTTGATTATCGCGGCTAACTTTACCCTCTACTACAACCACATCATCAACTTGGATATTATCCTTAACTGCAGCAAATACATCTTCACCAACAAGACAATCTGCTCTATCAAACTCATCATCAATATTAATAATATACAGAACTCTACCCGTTTTAGTTTTTCGTCTAGCTGGTGGTGTTATCATACTTGCAATAATTCTTACAGAATTACCATCCATGTTTGGTTTTTGGATTTTCTCAAGATCACTAAAGCTAACATGATTACGCCAATGACTTTCACCATCAATAATATGCCCTGAGAAATACATTCCTAATGCTTTTTTCTCATTAATCAAAAGCTCTCTAAGATTCCACTCTTCTACAATACACTCTCTTTCAAGCTCTGTATCAGTATCACTCTCTTGTTCTGTGAAGCCAAACAAATCATTTTGCCCAGCAGCAGCCATTTCATTCACATAACCAGCATTTTTGATAGCTTTTTCAATAGAGTTAAAAGCTGTTGCTCTATTTCTAGAGATATCCTTAATAGCTCCTGCAAAACATAGTGCTTCGAGTGCTTTTTTATTAACCTTACGCAAGTCTACTCTACGAGTTAGATCAAAAATAGAACTAAACTCACCATCTGCCTCACGCTCATTAAGTATACTTTTAATTGCTTCACCACCAAGACCTTTGATAGCACCTAACCCAAGTAAGATCATGCCTTTTGAAGGAGCCACACAGTCATAGACACTCTTATTCACATTTGGAGCTAAAACTGTGATACCCATATTCTTAGCATCTAAAATAAATTTAACCAACTGATCTGTATTACCCATATCTCCTGACATAAGAGCAGCCATATATTCATCAGGATAATGTGCTTTTAACCAAGCCGTTTGATAAGCAATCAACGCATAAGCCGCAGCATGAGATTTGTTGAATCCATAACCAGCAAAAGCTTCCATTTGGTCAAATATCTCATCAGCAAGTCCAGCTTCGATATTATGATATTTAGCGGCACCCTCTTTGAAGATTTTACGCTGTTGCTCCATCTCTTCTGGCTTTTTCTTACCCATCGCACGACGCAACAAATCTGCTCCACCAAGAGTATAGCCAGCAAGCTTTTGCGCCATTTGCATTACCTGCTCTTGGTAAACTGGGATACCATAAGTCTCTCTTAGAACTTCCTCTAGTAATGGATGTAAATAGATAGTTTGCTTTCTACCATGTTTACGATCTACGAATGTTGGGATATTCTCCATCGGACCAGGACGATATAGTGCTACTAAGGCGATAATCTCCTCAAAATTTGATGTGCCAAGATCTTTGACAATCTGTTGCATACCTTGTGACTCTAGCTGGAATATACCAATAGTTTTACCAGCCTGTAGTAGTTTAAATGTCTTTTCATCATCAAGAGGAATATCAGAAATATCTAGAGGCACTTCATTAGCTGGTCTTTTAGCATTGATACTTGCAATAGCATTTTTGATAATCGTTAAGTTTTTCAGTCCCAAGAAGTCAAACTTCACAAGACCAACATCTTCAACATCGCCCTTATCAAATTGGGTAACTATATCTCCACCTTTATCTTCACAATATACAGGTGCAAAATCTGATATCACAGTTGGCGATATCACAATACCCGCCGCATGCTTACCTAAGCTTCGTGGTAGACCTTCTAATTTTTGAGCTTTTTCAACAATCTCAGCAACTTCTTCATCTACCTGCATTTCATCATATAGAGGCTCACCTTCATGGAGAATCTTCTTAAATGTTGTCCCTGGCGTTTCTGGTATTAGCTTAGCAATCCTATCTCCAAAACCAAAACTCTGTCCCATTACACGCACTACATCTCGCACTACACCTTTAGCAGCCATAGTACCGTAGGTGATAATTTGCCCAACACTTTGCTTACCATATTTTTGCTCTACATATTTGATAACTCTATCTCTACCTTGGATACAGAAATCAATATCAAAATCAGGCATCGACACCCTTTCAGGATTTAGAAATCTCTCAAAAAGTAACCCATACGGTAAAGGATCTATATCGGTAATAAGCAGTGAATAAGCTACTAATGAACCAGCACCAGAACCACGCCCAGGACCTACTGGAATATCATTCTCTTTTGACCATCTAATAAAATCCTCAACTATCAAGAAATAACCAGGAAAGCCCATATCGCAGATAATATCGATCTCACGTTGTAGTCTATCTTTATAGACTTTTATAATATGCTCATGTTTATCAGCTGGTCTATTTTCTAAAATTTTTGCTAAACGTTTATCTAAACCTTGATAACATAGCTTTGAAAAGTACTCTCTCTCTGTTAAACCATCTGGAATATCAACCGTTGGCAAACATGGTTTACCTAGATCAAATGTTACATTACATCTTTTTGCTATTGCTAAAGTATTCTCTAACAATACTGATAGCTCTGAGAAGGTTTGATACATCTCATCAGCTGATTTTAGATATTGCTCTCTTGTAAATTTAGATTTACGCGACTCATCAAGAATTGTTGTTTTTTCATTGATACAAGCTCTGATTTCATGAATATCATAATCATCTGACTCCATAAATACCGTCAAGTTTGTCGCTACTGCTATGAGATTATGCTCACTTGCGAATTCAAGTGCTTTCTCATTGTATAAGCCCTCATTTTCATACTCAAGTTTATGAATTTCGATAATATAATTATCTCTACCAAAAATTGCGATATTTTCACTAATAATTTCTTCAGCCTTGATATTATCTTTAGCTAAAATAGCTTTACCTAGCTCGCCATTCTGACCACCATTTAGACAGATGACATTTGCCAAATTTATATCTTTTAGCCAGTCTTTGGGGATTAATGGTATTGAACCAAACCTATCAGCCTCTTGATATGCTTTTGAAACTAGATTAACTATATTTTGATAACCTTGATTATTTTCTGCTAATAGTACTAAGTCACATACACCAAATTCTGTATCAATCTTTAGCTCTACGCCAAAGATAGGCTTAATCCCATTTGATAAAGCTTGCTTATAAAATTTAACCGCAGCAAATAAATTACACACATCGGTTAATGCTACCGCGACAATACTTTTATCTTTCGCTCGAGCAAAAAGATCTCCTAAACGAACTGTACTATCAACAACAGAATATCCTGTATGGACACGAAGATGAGAAAACATTTTAGTCACTTATTATTTATAAACTTAGCTACAAATATTACTATAAATAACATTTAAAATCATACCTCTTTGCTATAATGACTTAGTTAATACGCATACTTTATAGCAATTGCTAAGTCTAAAAATAAATTGCATAGCATTTTTCATTAATCTAAAATCTCTAAAATATTTTCTATATAAAAGTAACAATGTATATAAACAAAAAATATTCTTTACTGATACGAATTTTAAAAATACTATTTTTAGCTATCACCGTCATATCCTTAGTAGCCTACGTAAAACCTTTTTTCAATGCTAAATATTTGTCTGACCAAACCTTTAAAAGTGTAGAGGATCAGTCTTTAGGCCTTATAAGAAAAAATCAGATTAGTACCTTTAACAACAAAACCCCGCGCAATTTGTTCACCAACTTTTATTACAAGTCTTTGGGATCTTGGATTGGTTATCATCAATACTACTATGATGTGATAAATTGCATATCTCCCAAAAATATTAAAGTTAATGACCATACAATTAGTGAACAAGATATCAATGTTAATAAAATGCTTGTAGCACTTCTAAAAACAAACTTTAAACTTCAAGATGTACCTAACAAAGCAACCGGTAACAAACTAGATATAACCCTAGGCACAGGTGCCGAGAAACAAACTTTCTACTTGGCAAAAAAAGAAAATGGTGATTGGTACTTTACTCAAGAGAATTTTGATAATAGTAAAACAACCGAAAAATTTATTGAATATAGACAAGAAAAGAACTTTACCATAGATAATATAAAAGATGTCTCAATGCCTATATTATCATATATGAGATTTATTTTTGGAGTCAACCAAAGTTATCGTTTTGACATGCAAGATGCTTTTGCAACTATGGACATTCAATGGGTACCTCAAAATATTAGAGAAGGTTATGCTTCATTTGTTGCCTTTAGTATGAATAAAATATTCGAAAATGCTGATATAACCTTTAGAAATATTCCAGGAGAAGTTCTTCCTAGTAGTAATCTTGTAATGATATATACATCTCCTGAAGTTGGTAAAAGTATATACCTTGAATACGTCAAAGATACCAGTACTGGTAAATATAGCTGGATATTTACCAAACAAACTTTATTAAATGCTGTTGATACATACCTAAATGATTCGATTGACTCTCCTAGGGACCCTTTAAACTACAGTTTACATTATACTATCTGGGAAAACATCCCTGCTCTTTTGACTGAATATAATCAATTTATATACAGCATGATTATATGCATCATATCACTAACGTTATTTTATATCTCTTATAAGCTAGCATTTTGTCTTCTAAGTCCAGTCTTTAGAATCCTTAGTAATATATTTGAAAACAAAGACTTCAAAACCATCAAAAAACTTAACATTGCAACATCATTGATGATATCTATGTATATTGGATATTTCTTCTTTTTTAACTCAATGATTATCTTTGTAGATGCCTGTTATTATATTGATCTTGTATTTAGGATTGTGTACGGCATTGTCATTATGTTCTTATGTACAGAAATAGTGAATGTGTTGTGCTCGTTTACAATATCTTCTTACAAAAAAGTCAAAGATCCAAACAAATCAGCAAGATTTGCCTTTGCACTGATTATCGCAAACAAGATAATTAATCTAATTATAATTCTAATTATTACAGGATTCATTATTCAAGAGCTTGGAATTGATATGATTCATTTCTTAGCAGCTCTTGGGATTGGTGGTCTTGCTATTGCTTTGGCTGGTAAAGATACAATTGAAAATCTCTTTGGCTCAATAATCCTAGCTATAGAAAGACCTATAAAAATTGGTGACTGGGTAATTATAAAAGACAAAGAAGGAATAGTTGAGAAAATAGGTCTAAGAAGTACGACTATTAGAACATTTGAGGATTCGGCATTAATTATCCCTAACTATGCTTTTGTAACATCACAAATCAATAATATGGGTGAGAGGATATATAGAAGATATATGACTACTCTTGAGGTTGATGAATCAACACCTACCGCTAAACTTAGATCCTATGTTGATGCTATCAATGAGTTAATCAAGAATACTTCACATATGAGAAAAGAAGGATATTACGTAAGAGTAAATGATCTAAAACCTGCATCTATAAAAATATTAGTTTATGTTTTCTTTATCTCTGCGGATTGGGGAGAAGAGCTAGAGCAACGAGAACAGTTCATTATGAGTATGTTAGACTTAGCTGAAGAGATTGGTGTCAAACTAGCACCATCACAAAAAATTCAGTTTGATGCTAATTATTCAGACTAAATCATACCCTAAAGTTTTTATTAATAAGTATGAAAATAAAAAATCTTTTATTCAGCATAATTCTTTTTTTGATAGCTAACCAAGTGTTAGCAAATACTGAGCTTGATACTAATATTAAATCAGATTCCAAAAAACTTGAAAAAGACACCGAGAATCTTTATAGATTACCGCCAAACTACTATAACATTAACGATCTTGACGATATAACCAAGAAGACTTTTAAACCATCAATATATGTCGCAATTAATGGCGGTTGGGGGCAACAAACCAACATGTCTAAAGGCGGTGGAACTGTAGTTGCTAACTTAGGATATAGATTTAGTGAATCTTATGCTGTAGAGTTTGTATACCAAAATTTTCTTGTTAGCCAATACAATACGACTCAGGTTAATAACTATTTTGCTGGGGCTGCAAAATACTATTACAAAATAAATAATTATGTAACCGCATATGCTGCTGCCGGACTTGGAATTGGACACACAAATATTAATGGTATAGTTAATCAACATAATGCTCCAAGTAGCTATTTAGATACAAATAATACATGGGGAGGATTTGCAGTCTTCCCAGTTGGAGTTATGTTTCCAATCAAGTACATCGATAATCTTAGTCTAAAAGTATCTTATACCTATACAATATCATTTACTGGTGAATCACAAAACTTCGTAACATCTGGCTTACAGTACTCATTTTAAATAATTATGCTTTTTTAAATTAGGATAAATAAATTCTCATAAAGAAGAGTTTATAATCCTCAAAACCACTATATTCGTTGATTTTATGTCAACAAAATAAAAATATTATTTCCTATCTTTTTCGACCACAAAAACTATAATAATCTTCAACAGCAAAGCTAAACTAAAACTAATCCACAAAGCCAAAAGTATAAAATGATAATTTGACATATTAAAATGTGCCTTTAGAAATCCCCATGCTGACATACATAATGCTACTGAAAATGTTATCATCGCAGCAGCAGTGCCATGTCCTTTGGTAATATTACTCATAGCGGCACCTGTAGCCATGGGTATAAAAAAGCCTAAAAAATAACATATTAAATGCAAAGTTGTCACAGTACTATATGATGATAATTCTAAAGAGCTATATAAAATTATAAAAATAAATATAATAGCTAAAATACCTAGATTATAACGTTTCTTATGGCTACTATCTGCCTTGATGCGATAACTAAATATCCCAAGTATGTATAATAAAGATGTCACCAAAAATACTATAGTAAAGACATCCATAGACATATTTAATTCATCAACCAACAAACCTTTAAATGAGCTCATCAAAACACCCAGATAAAAAGAAAAAAGTATTGCTACAATCATTACATTTAAAAGATATCTAGGCTGAGATAGTGCATGAGCAAAGCCAGATAATATTTTAGATGCTGGAATTACGATCTGTCTTTGAGCATCAGAGGTTAATATTCTTATTGAAAATATAAATAATACTACTTCAATAATTGCCATACAAAAATAAGCTGCTCGCCAAGAAATCGGAATTAATAATAAAGCTAAATATGTACTAACTATAGGTGCAACTATTATCATTACTGATAAAACCGAATATGCTTTTTTCATCTGGCTATTATTATCAGCATTACGCGATATCAATGCTCTAGCAATAGATGAGTAACATCCCGTACCAAGCCCCAAACTTACAAAACCAACATATACAGCATAGATACTATCAGACAACCCCAAGCAAATTAAACCAAATATAGACAAGCTCTGTGAAAAAAATAATACTCTCTTTGCTGTAAAAACATCTGATAAAGTCGCAAATAAAATCGCAGACACACTAAACATAAAAAAAGATAGACTCATAGCTATCTGAGTTACGTAATCAGACAGACTTAAATTAGATGCTAATGATGGTGTTAGAGTCATTGAAATTGTTAGAGTCATATATCCAACGTATGTCAGAAAGTATGCTAATAAATTCTCTCTTTTAACACCACTTATCACACGCATTAGCTTTATGGCAGAACAAAACACTTGATACGATTATATACCATTTAGATTTATAAGCGTTTATTTTCTAAAACTCTGCTTGTCAGATATTTTATAGTCTAAGAAATTACTAATATGATTCTTTTTGTCTTTAAATACAAAATTATTATATACAATCATATACATTAGAACCTTTCTAACATAATGACGGGTTTCACCGAATGGAATATTCTCTATCCAAATGGTTGCCGGAACTTCTTTGTTATTCAACCATTTAGCAACATTTCCCGGACCAGCATTATAAGCAGCTATTCCTAATACAGGATTTTTATCAAAAAGCTTCTCTAAGAAATATAAATTAGCTGTACCAAGCTTAATGTTATTCTCAGGTATAAATATTTGACTAGCCATGCTTTCAGACTTATCACCTATTAGAGGTAACTTATATTTCTTTGCAATAAATTTAGCTGTAGGCTCTGTTACTTGCATTAGTCCCTTTGCACCTGCCCATGATCCTGCTTCAACATCAAACAATGACTCCTTACGCATTATCGATAATACCAAATCTTGGTCTATACCAAATTCTTTAGCATTCTTCTCAACTGTATCTAAAAATGCTTTCGGGAACAACATATCAATATTATTGTATTTACCAATTACAGCCATATTAAATATTGCAGCATAGTACATTTTATTATCTTCTGCTAATCTAGCTAACTCTTTGATCTGTATAATATCTTTATTCTTAAGTTTATTGCGTATCGTCCACTTCCAAAGACTTGTAGAATCCTTAAATTGCTCAATCTGATATAAATCTATTGCCTGTTGAATAGCCTCTTCAGATTCAAGTTTTTTAGCTTCGCTACTATCTAACTTATCAGCATTATCGTTACCAAAATTATATGGCTTATCAAGCTTGTCAGATGCTAGGAATGAGTAATAATCTAGAGGAGTCTTAGTTAAATTCACATATATCTCATCCGCTTTTGCTTTTTGACCTACTTGTTCGTAACTATATGCTAACCAATATTTCCACGCCTCATCTTGCTGAGATTTCTTAGGTAATTGATCATATGTTTGTATATAATCTTTGAAATTCTCGTTGTATAAATCTACTCTTAGCAACCATTCCCATGCTGTGGTATCAAGATATTTCTTATCGACTCTCGCTAACCAATGTTTAGCTTGTGGTGATTGTGATCTAGCAAAACTAACCGCTATAGCCGAGATACACTGTTGTTTAATCTGATTGCTAAGATATCTTTTGTTTTTTAAACTATCCCATATTTTTGCATATTGCTCAGGATTCTTTTTAACCAAATCTGTCGATATATTGACGAAGATTTTGTCAAAATTTCTATAGTTATGGAATCTATTTATAAAACTGTCCAAACTACTAGGAGTTTTTATAGCATTTTGCCATGCTGATATATAGTTCACATAATCTTTATTATCTTTAACATATGTATTTAGTAACCATAAACTATCATCAAACTTATTAGCAAAAGCCAGAGTATATGCCTTTGTAATTAGATACTCTTTTGATTTATCTTCAGAGTTATCCCAATATTTTTGCATATCATTACATGCTGATGGCATATAGACACGATTCTGCCAAAGCTCTCCATATTCATTTATAGCTTTAGATTTATTACCTAACTCATATTTAGCCTGCATTGACCAGCATTTACCTGATACACCCAGATCTCCACTATAATATTTCTGGAAATATTGCCAATCTTTTTTATTGGCATAGTAGTTTGCTAAATCATCTCTAAGTTGACTGCTCCAGTAACTGTTTTGATTCTCTTTGAGATAATCATCTATTGTTGCTATCTCAAAGATAGCAGGATCTATAGCTATTTCTTTATATTGAAGATATGGATATATGCTTGTATCTTTAAGCTTTGTTTTTAGATAATAGTATGACTTATAATCTTTTTTGTCTAAAGCTTTTATCGCTTGTTGTGAATACTGTATCTGCTGGTTTGTAAGACTATAACCAATACCTATTGATAAGAATGCTATACTTCCTATGATAAACTTTTTTTTACTTAACACTTCTAGATATACAAAATTTATTTTGATAGAAATACTAACATTATTAACAATAAAAGCCCAATATTATTACTGGGCCAAGTTACTTCTTAAAATCGAATTCATTCGAAATATTTGTATTTAGTAAGTCACTTAACTTTAGTTTTTTATTATCCTTTAGAATGACATTATTATATACGATCATATTAACCAAAACCTTTCTTACATAATGACGAGTTTCCCCAAATGGAATATTCTCAATCCATTGTTTTACCGGAATTTGCTTATCTGTTAGCCATTTGTTAACATTACCTGGTCCTGCATTATATGCTGCAATAGCTAGGACTAAATTACTCTTAAATAAACTATCTAGAAAATCTAAATTGGCTGAACCAATTTTAATGTTTATATAAGGATCAAATATTTCATCTGATGAATTACTGATATTATAGCCTAATCTATATTTATCAGATATGAAATTAACCGTAGGAACCGTAACTTGCATCAAACCCTTTGCGCCCACGTATGACTTTGCTTCAATTTCAAATAAAGATTCTTTTCTCATTATTGAATAAATCAAAGCCTGTTTTAAATCATATTTATTAGATTGCTCTTGTACAATCTCATCAAATGCATCTGGATATAATAAATGCACTTGATTGTCCAAACCCATCATATGCATACTAAATATTGCTTGATAATACATTTCATATAGCCAAGCCAATTGCGCTAAAAGAGGTATTTCATTTCTATAGCCATCTGAAAACTTTTTACGAACTATCCATTTCCAAAGTTTTACAGAATCATTAAATTGTCCCAATTTATGTAGTTCAATAGCATGTTTAATATCAGGATCTGATTCAAGCTTCTGAATTTCAGAATAAGATATACCATTGTAAGAATTACCTCCATAGTTATAACTTGACCCTATAGCATCAGCAGATAGATATGCATAATAGTTATATGGGATTTTAGCTAGCTCAGTATAAATTGGCTGAGCTTTATTAGGCATACCAATTTTCTGATAACTATAAGCTAACCAGTATTTCCATACTTTTTCTTGTTGTACCTGTTTTGAACTATTAAGATAATCTTCTATATAACCACTATAGTTAGAATTATATAAATCAATTCTTAAAATCCAATCCTCCGCAACTTTAGAAATATGCTTTTTATCAATTTCCCATAACCATTGCTTAGCATTACTATCATGATTTTGTGCAAGAGCAACTCCTATTTTCTCATCTATCTGTTGTTGCACTTGATAACTTAGCAGCTTTCTATATCTTAACTTTTGCCAAACCTTAGCATATTTCAAAACATCAATTTTTACATTATCACTGGCAATATCCAAAATCACATCTGTAAACTTTGGATATTCATGATATTTTTTTATAAAACTATCTAAATTGTTAACACTAAGATTATAAGTAACGTACTTCCACTGATTTATGTAATTAGCATACTCTTGATCTTGTTTAACATATTTAGACAGAAGTTTTGACGAATCATTAAAATCATTATTCAATGCTAGATTATGCGCTTTCTCCAATATACACCGCTTTTCTTTTGGAGTATATTTTTTGACATCTTTATCCAACCCCACACACTCTGGCGCATTAAATTTATTTTTTTGCCAATACTTAGCAAAATCCTTGATAGCCTTATTTTTATCTACCTTACTCTGATTATCTGCAACCCAGCACTGGCCTACTGTTTGCAAGTCGCCATCATAATACTTTTCAAACATTTTCCAATTTTTAGTTTTAGCATAATATATTGCCAAGTCATCACATAGCTCAGATGCCCAATACTCATCCTTATGAGCTTTGAAAAATTGCTGGATTTGTTGTTGAGAGAATTTATCAGGATGTAAAGATATCTCTTTATAATTTATGTAAGTTTTAGTTTTTTGATCGGTAATGTTGTTTTCATTTTTAACTATCAAATAATCTTGATAATTTTTTTGTTGTAGCAAATCTATAGTTTGTTGAACATTTTTGATCTGCTGATCTGTTAAGCCATAGCAGTAACTTGATATCAATATTAGTATTAACGCCCCAAGTTTGTGCTTAAACTTAAAAATCATAACTATTATTTTACTCTATCAACTAATTTCATCACAAAATCAGCTGATCTATTTGCGGCCATTTTTGCGAACTCATCAAAATTCTCTGGAGCATCGCCATCAGCCGTATCTGAGATACTTCTTAGTATGAAGCTAGGGATATTCATTTCATTACAAATAAGATTAACGCTAGCTCCTTCCATTTCTATAGCTTTTGCATCAAACTCTTTAACCACGAAATCTTTTCTTTCAGCAGAATGGACAAACTGATCTCCAGTAGCGATTACTCCAGTATGTAAATTTAAATTAAGCTCTTTTGCAATTATTTTAGCTTGTTCTAATATCCGTGCTGAAGTAGCAATCTCAACTTCAGAAATAGGAATCTTACCATAGGAATAGCCAAAAGCTGTAATATCAACATCATGCTGAACTGTTGCGGTTGCAGCAATCATATCACCTACTTGCAAATCTTGAAGCCCACCAGCCACTCCTGTAAATAACAATGCATCCACGCCAAAATGCTCTATCATTATTGTTGCTGTCAAACTTGAGAAAACTTTACCAATCTTACTGTACGCTATAACAAGCTCTTTGTCATTATAGTTAGCAACATAATATTTATTATTTGCATATTCTACAATTTCATATTTTTCTAATTTTTGTAATATCGGCTGGATTTCAATTTCCATAGCCCCTAATATCGCTATTTTTTTCATTCTATACTCTCTATATCTATTTTTGTTATCTTTCTAAATCCTTGAGGTAATAATACACCACCACCTGATGGCTTGTCTGTATAGTATGTTTCAAAGTTTTTATTATCAATACGAATAAACCTTTTACCTGCATTGAGAGTAAGCTCTTGCTCTGGTTTGAATAGCTCTATAAATTTAAGCTTATCTTTTTTATCTAATTTAATTATAGCTTTACCCTTACCTTTTTTAAGAACCGCAAAACTTTCAAAATCACGAATAATCGCCCTACCTTGCGAACTAACTGCAAGCATCTTCAAATCTTTATCATACGGTATGAACTTAAATACATCATCAGCATCAAAGATATTTTTACCTGTAACTTTATTTGCTATCAAATCTTCAGCTGGTATCACGAAGCCTTTTCCGCTAGTACTAGCAATTAAAAAATGCTCAGCAACATTAGCAAACTCTATATTAATAATCTCATCCTCTTTATCTAAAGGAATATATGTGGTTATGTGCTCACCATAGCCTCTAGCTGATGGAAACTTATCGACATACATCGAATATGCTTTGCCAAGCTTAGTAAAGAAAACCAATTTAATATTACTATTACCAGAAGTTGCCAAATATGGTTTATCTTCAGGCTTATAACTTAAGCCATTAGGATCGATATTATCTCCTTTAGCATATCTTACCCAGCCAGCTTTTGATAAGATAACAGTAACTCTTTCACTAGGCATCAGATCTTTCTCTTCTAGAGCTTGGGCTTTATCAGCTTGAACTATTTTAGAGCGTCTACTATCACCAAAATCAGAAAGAATTTGTTTTAATTCTTTTTTCATTAAGTTTTTAAACTTAACTTCACTATTTAGATACCCTTCAAGTAACTCTTTTTCTTTTTGTAACTCTTTCTGCTCTTTTTTAATTTCAATTTCTTCAATCTTTGCTAATTTACGTAGCCTAATATTCAAAATTGCTTCAGCCTGAATTTCAGAAAGAGCAAATCTACTCTGAAGCTCTAAACTTGGATCATCATAATTTCTTATAATATCAATAACTTCATCAATATTTAAAAAGGCTATCAACAAACCTTCTAAGATGTGTAGTCTATCTAAAACCTTATCCAAACTAGTTTGTAATCTTCTGCGTAGTGTATGTCTACGATACTCCAACCATTCATTAAGTATATCTAATAGATTCTTAACCTGAGGTCTATTATCAAGACCAATCATATTCATATTTACACGGAAACTTTTTTCAAGATCTGTAGTCGCTAATAAATGCCCCATTATTTTTTGAATATTCTTCTTTGTCGATGCTGAATATAGGACTATTTTGACAGGTTCTTTATCATCTGATTCATCTTGGATATTTTTAATCCAAGTGATCTTTTGTTGCTTAAGCTGATTAGCAATTTGCTCCATTACCGAAGCACTAGATACCTGATGAGGTAATCGAGTAATTATCACATTACCATGATTATCATACTCATATACAGCTTGCTGACGTATAGAGCCATTACCAGACTTGTATACTTCAGCGATCTCTTCTTCACTACTAATAATATTAGCGCCTCCTGGATAATCAGGAGCCTCGATTATTTCTAATACTTCTTCAATACTAGCTTTAGGATTAGACAATAAATGCAAGCAAGCATTTATCACTTCTGTAATATTATGAGGAGGTATATATGTTGACATCCCTACCGCAATTCCCATTGCCCCATTTAGGAGAATATTTGGTACTTGCGCTGGTAAGAGTTTTGGCTCATCCATTGTACCATCAAAGTTTTTAACCCAATCAACAGTACCTTTTTTTAGCTCATCTAACAATAATACTGCATATTTAGATAAGCGTGATTCTGTATATCGCATTGCCGCAAATGATTTTGGATCATCAATTGAGCCCCAGTTACCCTGCCCATCAATAAATGGATAGCGATATGAGAAATTCTGCGCCATCAACACCATTGCTTCATAACAAGCACTGTCACCATGAGGGTGATACTTACCCAGCACATCACCTACTGTACGTGCAGACTTTTTATATTTAGATAAATGACTTAAGCCAATTTCACTCATCGCATAAATAATACGTCTCTGTACAGGCTTAAGCCCATCAGAAATATGAGGTAGTGCTCGATCTAATATCACATACATCGAATAATTTAAATATGCTTGTTCAGAAAACTCTCCTACAGACTGAGTACTTCCTAAGCTCGAGAATAAATCCATTTGGTTTTATAAAAAAATAAAATATTTTAATCAAATTATATATTAAATATACTACTGATTCTATGACCATACTAATTAGAGTTCTAGAGTATTTGTATCTTTCTAAAGATTTATTATATTCAAAATCATATCACTATTGATTAATCCATAAAATTTAATATAAAATATAATCAGTTATGATGCATTTTAAAGTTTAAATTGCTTTTGATATGATAAATCTAAGATCTTTTTGTAATACTCTTTATCCTTAATTATCAGACCTATTCTATATAGTACTTATTTTGCTAAATATTGTTATCGCAAAAAGTACTTACTCACAACCAAAAATTTTCAAGTAAAACAAAATAACTGTAATAGGTGTATTATGATATACGATCAACAAAACAATAAATATAAATATGGCGATAACCAACCAGGTAATAATTCAGTTTCATATCAAGACTATCCTCAATTACATCAAATAAAAAAGAAACTTCCTCTAAGAGTGCTAAATACTAGTGATTTCAAACACTGGCAAACTTATGGTTATGTAGTCATTAAAAATGCTATTTCAAAAGAAGATGCTAAACAAACTGCCGATTTCCTATGGGAATTTAGTGAAATGTCGCAAGATGATAAATCAACATGGAAACCAAGCAAAACTGTATATCGAATGCAGGAGCTTAATGGTAGTGGTATGCTTGAGTGCTATCACCATCCATTATTATGGAACAATCGTCAAAATCAAAGAATATATAACGCTTTTGTAGATATTTGGGATAGAGAAGATTTATGGGTTACTATTGATAGAGCTAACTTAAGTTTACCCATCAAATATAACCAAAAAAACTTCAGTGGTTTTTTACATTGGGATGCAGATTCAACATTAAAACCCTTACCTGTAAATGTACAAGGTGTATTAGCATTAAGTGATACAACATTATCTAGCGGTGGCTTTCAATGTGTTCCTGAGCTATTCAAAAATTTCTCAGAATGGGAGCAACAACAACCAGCCGATAGAAATCCATTTACACCAAACATGGAAACAGTTCCATATCCTACAAAATCAATTCTTGTCAAAGCTGGGGATCTTATTATTTTTAATGCAATGTTACTTCACGGCATTCGCCCAAATACATCTGATGATGAAGTAAGATTAGCTCAATATATATCAATGACTCCAGCCGAGTCTGCTAATCAAACTATTAAAGATTGGCGAGTTAAATCATTTGAAGAAAAAACAGCTCCTGATGGTTTTGCTTTTGAGGGCGATCCAAGAGAATGGGAAAAAAACAAATATCCTTCAGCCAAACTAACTTCTCTAGGAAAGCAGCTATTAGGATTAAATAGTTACTAAGTTTTTTGTGCTTTCAAGTTTGAACTATCATTCATAAGTTAAAGTGGTTTTACTCTATAACTAAATCTTCCGGCCAAATAATATAATCCCCATATCTACCTTTTTTAGCCTCACCACCAACTAAAATACCTTTCTCAGTAAGTTGGTATTCGTTATTCTTATCTTTTATTAAAAATTCAAGAAGGACTAATTTTTCCATTAAATCTGATGTTTTGATTTTATATTTACTAGCAAGCTTAGATGAAGTAATTTAACTCCGTGTATGTAAATGCAAAATTATAATTAACTCTTCTGTCTTCTCAGATAAGCTATTGTTTCTAGCTCTTTTGAGAACACAAATTTATTCCTTTGCAAAAAATCTAATGTCTTAAGTATATCTTTAAATCCAGAGAGAACCCAAGCCTGAATACTATAATCAAAGACAGTTTTTGCTTTTAAATACCTACTAACACCAGCTCGACACTCTTGCGTAAGAAAATCTGTAGCAGGGAATTTAATAACAATAATCCCTCTCTTATCATACACAGCCACCTTGGCATATCCGCCAAGACTTGATAACTGTTCTCTGACTCCTTTAAAGTCTTCCCAAGCTAGCAGCATCTTCTCAGTAGCTTCTTTCTCCATATATTTCATAGACTTAGAGTTATAGCTCTGTTTCAAACTATATGACTCTTCTTTTAGCTCATTATATTTTCCTAACAACTCTTTGTAACGCCTGTCTAAAGTAAGGTTTGCTATTTCTAAACTATCATTTTTATTTGAGATTTCGACTTGTTTTTGTTTTATCTTATTTATGCTTTTTGATATTTCTTTATCAATATACTGCTTTATATTACTACGTAAGCTATAAGCAAGCTTATCCTCTTTAATACCTGATTCTTTGAGAGTAGATTTGATAGCTTCTAGCAACTCATCCTTAACAACAGTAGTTACTGTCAGCTCCTGCTCTAATTCTCCAGTTGCAATAGCCTGCTTTCTATCATTTTTGTATAAAGTAACCTTCTCAACTAAATCAATAATAGAAACACCTTCACCAATAAGCTTTCTGACTTTATTGACCGTGATTTCTTCATTCTGCGAACGCAAAAGTTCACATTTTTGATTTACGAGCTTTTGAGTTACTTGTTTTGACATTTTAAATACAACCTACACAATATTGAAATTTCATTTATTCACATGCACATTGCGGCAAACAGTTGTTAAGTCAATGTGTCAACGGCTTCAATTGTTTGAATCAATTTACAATTAACAAGTTTTGAAGACGTCATTGGCTTTCACTGCGCGTAAGCTAAGTGCCAGCATTTTTGCCTACTTTTTGTGCAATGCAAAAAGTAAGGCGCATTAGCCTAACCACTTGTAAAGTGGGTAGGTGGCGAAAAACTCTTTTAAAAATTCTTCTCTTCCTCTCTTAATGTTAAAACCTCACAACCATCCTTTGTAACTAAGATTGTATGCTCCCACTGAGCCGAAAGAGATCTATCTTTTGTTACAGCCGTCCAACCATCTTTTAAAACAGATACAGCTCTTTTACCAACATTTATCATCGGCTCAATTGTAAAAATCATACCTTCTTCAAACTTAGCACCTGTTCCAGACTTACCATGATGCATTACATGTGGTGGCTCATGAAAGCTTGCGCCTATTCCATGACCGCAAAAAGCATCAACTATAGAATAACCAAATTTTTTAGCATGCTTTTCTATTACAGCGCCGATATCGCCAAAATGATTACCAGGCTTAACAACTTCTATACCTTTCCAAAGACATTCGTGAGTAACTTCAACTAATTTTTTAGCCATATCAGAAGGTTCGCCAATCATAAACATTTTACTAGTGTCACCATGAAACCCATCTTTTTTAACAGTAATATCTATATTTAAAATATCACCATTTTTTAATTTCTTATCAGCAGGAATTCCATGACAAACTACGTGATTTATAGATGTACAGATGGATTTAGGAAAACCGTGATAATTCAACGGTGCAGGATAAGCATCTTGTTCTTTAACTATATAGTCATGACATATTTGATCCAACTCAGCGGTAGTTATTCCTTCTTTCACATAAGGAGTTATCATCTCCAAAACTTCTGCTGCTAATTTACCAGCGACTCGCATCTTAGCTATTTCTTCTGGGGTCTTAATTATTATTTCACTCATATATCACACAACTACTTTCTTCAAAAAATTTAGGTATATATTATAAACTATCAGCTAGTGAATATATAGATACAGTCAAATGATGATAAAATTAATTTTATAACTGAATAGATATAAAAAAACATGAAAATCAAACAAGCACAAGATACAGTTGCTGAACTCTTCAAAGATATCACCCACCCTAGACTTGCTAGTTTCATAGCTTTAACTGAAGAAGTTGGTGAATTAGCTAACGAGATTATGCAAAAAGAAATTTATGAAGAAACTAGTAGTAATGATAAAATAAGCTCTGAACTTACTGACGTATTTGTAAGTTTATTAGAATTAGCCAATATCTATAATATAGATTTAGAAATAGAATTTGATAAAAAAATCAAAAACTTAGAACCCCGAGTCAAGCAATGGTCTAGTGCTAAAGATCTTCTTCAATCAAAAAGAACTAAGCTTGACTAATAGTGCTTCAAATATACTTGGTGAGTTTTAAATATTTTCTTCTAAATTGTATCTTTTAGCGCTGTTTTATACTACAATCTATCACGTAAGGAATGAGGAAATTATTTATTAGCAGTAAGTTTTTCATATTATTTAATTTCAGTTTTTGTTTAATCCCTTAAATTGTTATTTCATAAGTCCATACGATATAAAATAGCATTGAATATGCTAGAACTAACTAACAAATAACTAAAGAGAATAAAAATGGATAATAAATCACAAGGTACAGTAAAGTTTTTCAATGACCAAAAAGGATTCGGTTTCATCACTCCTGAGAATGGTGGTAAAGATGTATTTGTACATATTTCAAAACTTAATGGTGAAACACTTGCTGAAGGTCAACAAGTTACTTTTGAAACTCAAGAAGGTAGAAAAGGCCCTGAAGCTATAAATATTGAGGTACTATAATGCCAAGTATTAGAGTAGACGAACGCAAACCATTTGATATAAGCCTAAGAAACTTCAAACGTGCTTGCGAAAAAGCTGGTATCAAGCAAGAGCTTAGAGATAGACAGCACTACGTAAAGCCAACTGAGAAGAGAAAAATAGCAAAACGTCAAGCTGTTAAAAGAGCTAGAATTGCTCAAAGAAGAGCTTACATCTAATTATTTCTTAATTCTTCCCAATCTATTTTATTTAATACAAAAACTACTCTTTCGCGAGAGGTATCATTCTCATAAAGCTTAGCTCCTAACTTTGTTACTGCTTTTTGAGAACGAATATTTTTATACCAAACATCAAAAAGTACATTTTCGATAAAATTAAATGCATAATCTAACATTAGTTTTTTAACTTTTTTATTAAGCTCTGTACCCCAACATTGCTTAGCATAAAACGTATAACCTACTTTTATTGATTTTTTAATATAGTCATACTCATAATATCTAGTAGAACCTACTAATTTGTCATTATAAAAAATTAAATAGCAATTTTGAGGGTTTTTTAAACCATCATCAAAATATTTTTTAAACCCATCCACTTGACTACGTGATTTATCATTGTGCTGAGCCCATATTTCAGGATCTTTAGCTATATTGTATAACCTATCAAAATCTCTACTAGTCATTATTTGAAGTTTAATATTTTCAGATGATAAAGATTTATTGAAATCCATAATGAATACCTTTTTATGAAACAATTTAGGAAAAGCTATCAGAATTTATAGCTCACACTATTCTACAGTAACAGACTTAGCTAGATTTCGAGGCTGATCTACATCTGTACCTTTGATTATAGCTACATGATAAGATAAAAGCTGAAGTGGTATTGTAAATACTATTGGTGCACTAAAATCATGTCCACCATCTAATTCCAAGACGATACTATTATCAAAGCTAACTTTATCTTTTATTATCTTATCTACAAAAAGAATTAGCTTTCCACCTCTAGCGTGAACTTCTTGAAGATTAGAAAGAGTTTTGTCCAATAAATCATCATTAGGTACCATAGCAACTATTGGCATATGTTTATCTACTAATGCTAGCGGTCCATGTTTTAGCTCACCTGAGGGGTAAGCTTCAGCATGAATATAAGATATTTCTTTAAGTTTTAAAGCGCCCTCTACTGCTATCGGGTAATACAATCCTCTTCCTAAAAATATTGTATGCTCCTTATCAGAGAAGTATTCACTTATCTCGTCTATCTCAGGATCTAATTTCAGTGCACCCATAACCAATGCGCGGATGTTATTAAGCTCTTTAGTATATTTTATTATTTCATCGTCTGACAAACTTCTCTTCAATTTAGACATTACAAGTGTAAATATTGCCAATGCTACTAACTGTGTTGTAAATGCCTTTGTTGATGCTACACCAATCTCAACACCTGCTTTTGTCATAAAAGCAATGTCAGACTCTCGGACTAAAGAGCTATTTGGTACATTACAAATACACATACTACCAATGTAGTTTTGCTTTTTACTCTTTCTTAGAGACTCTAAAGTATCCGCAGTTTCTCCAGATTGTGAGATACTGACAAATAATGAACCATCGACGACTATATTATCTCTGTATCTAATCTCACTGGCTATCTCAACATTACATGGGATTTTTGCATACTTTTCTATCCAATATTTTGCCGTCATTCCAGCATTATAACTAGTGCCACATGCAACTATACTTATATGTTTAGTTTTTTCAAATAGCTCTTGAGCCTTTCTATCAAAATTATCCAAACTAATCTCACCATCATTTAATGATGCCATAATAGTATTTGATATAGCTTCTGGTTGCTCATATATTTCTTTAAGCATATAATGCTTATAACCATCTTTAGTCGCACTTGAAGATGAGTAGTTATATTCTTCAACTTCTAAATTTTTAGGTATTCCTTTACTATCAAAGACTTTAACATCCAGTTTAGATATAATAGCTATATCGCCCTCATCAAGATAAGAGAATCTATTAGTAACTGGTAATAGCGATAACGTATCAGATGAAATAAAATTCTCATCAATACCCACTCCTATAACTAGAGGAGAGCCTGAGCGAACAGCAACGATCTTATCAGTAAATTTTTGTGAAATTATTGCTAAGGCATATGCCCCTTTTAAAAGCTTAGTTATAATCTTGATATTATCAATAATAGATTTAGAATCATCCCATTCTCTATCTAATAGATGCGCTACAACTTCTGTATCAGTGTCTGATTTAAAGTGATAACCCTCATCAATTAATGACTTTTTTAATTCAGCAAAATTCTCAATTACACCATTATGAACTATGCAAAATTTCTCCGAAGCATGTGGATGAGAGTTTTCTTTTGAAGGTTTACCATGAGTTGCCCATCTAGTATGAGCAATACCAATATCTCCTTTAAAATTTGATAAGCTATGGACTGCTTTCTCTAACTCAATAACCTTACCTACTTCTTTACATATATCTATCTGATTATGATCATCTATGACTGCCAAGCCAGCAGAATCATAGCCACGGTACTCAAGTTTTTTCAAACCTTCAATCAAAATATTTGTAATATTTCTTGTAGAGTTGGCACCTACTATCCCACACATAATATATACCCTTATCTTTTTATTTTAACTTACTTCTTAACAGGTCTCTGCCACGTATCAATATGACGTTGTCTTGCTCTTGAAATAGCAAGGTTATCTGCTGGAACATCACTAACTATGGTTGAGCCCGCACCTATCGTTGCACCAGGACCAATATTAACTGGAGCAATTAACTGTGAATCAGATCCTATAAAGGCATAATCTCCTACTGTTGTTTTATGCTTATTAACCCCATCATAATTACAAGTTATTACACCTGCTCCAATATTACAATTAGCTCCGATTTCACTATCACCCAAATATGTCAAATGAGAAGCTTTAGAACCCTTACCCAACACTGTTTTTTTCGCTTCAACAAAATTACCAATAACTGCACCTTCTTTGACATCACATTCTGGTCTAACTCTAGCGAAAGGCCCAACAATAGCTCCTTCACGAATAATAGATCCATCAACCATACTATTAGCCTTTATTTTAACATTATCTTCTATAGTACAATTTTTTAGAATACAGTTTGCTCCAACTACAACATTATTACCTAGTTTAACATGTCCTTTAATTATCACATTAATATCCAACCAACAATCTTTGCCAACCTCAAGTTTACCGCGTACATCTATCCTACTAGGATCAGCAACACTTACTCCTTTTGACATAATTATTTCAGCAATATGTTTCTGCCACTGTCTTTCAAGTTGTGCAAGTTGGACTCTATCATTAACACCTTGTATTTCAAATTCTTCAACAGGATGAGTTACTGTTATAGAAATGTTATCTTCTCTCGCCATTGCTACTATATCAGTAAGATAATATTCACCTTGTGCATTCGCATTTCCTAGATTAGGAAGCCAGTCATCAAGATGATTTCTAGCAACACAATACATTCCCGTATTTATTTCTTTAATTTGGCGCTGACCATCTGTAGCATCTTTTTCTTCAACTATATTACTTACTGCTCCAAACTTATCTCTTACAATGCGCCCAAGACCAGTAGGGTTATCGACAATCGCAGTCAATACAGCTAAATCATCACTTGCTGATTTAATCAAATTAGCAAGTACATCAGTAGAAATCAAAGGCACATCTCCATATAGAATTAGAACCTTATCTTCCTTAATATATGGCAAAGCCTGCAAAACAGCATGACCTGTTCCTAACTGCTCCTTTTGCTCAACAAACGTAACTTTTTTATCTGCCAAATCAGTCTCAACCATTTCCTTAAGATGTCCTGTCACGACAATAATATTTTCTGGACTAAGGGGTTCAACACGACTCAACACATGCCTAATCAATGTTTTACCAGCGAGTGTCTGGAGAACCTTGGGTTTATTTGAATTCATTCTCGAACCCTTCCCAGCAGCTAAAATAACGACAGCCAAACTCATTCTAAGACTCCTTAAGTTTTTTAAAATATTTTTCCAAGATAAGATTAATAATCTGATAATGATCTTCTAACATCTTATCATATATCTTTCTGTTAATTGAATCAAAATCTAACCATTTAACATCTTTAGCATCATCTGCCGCATTAATGCTAGGTAGATCCGTCCATTCCTCAAATATAAAAACTCCTACATGACTTATTGTTCTGCCTCGAACAGAGCGATCAGGATAGTCAAAAACTTTCTCACATCTTTTTGCTAAAGATAATTGTTCAATACTAAAATCTATATTTGTTTCCTCAAACAATTCTCTAATTATAGCTTGAGATATAGTTTCTTCACATTCTAAGAACCCACCAGGCAACGCCCACAACCCTTTACCAGGAAAACCTTTTCTTTGTACCAGAAGGATATGTTTATTAACAATAACAAGAGCATCTACAGTAACTAAATTTGGTTTATACGGTGCATTTCTCCATGAATATTTATAATCTAAAACATACTTATTTTCAGCAATTAATTCTTGATATCTTTTACTCTGCATAAAAGCATTTAATAACTTAAATGTTCCTTGATTTGGTGTTAGACTACACATATACTCATCAAGAATTTCGCCTTTATAAAAATATTCTCTAAACTCTGTAGCATTATAGTTTTTATAATTATCTACTGATATATATCCCCACTCTGGAAAACTCTTAATATAATAGCTAGAGTCGTCTTTAATATGTCCAACTATAGCTATAGTTTCATCTGACTTAGCATGCTTATAGACATTTTGGCGCAAAGACTCTTCCCACTTTTGCTCTTGATAGAAATAATCTGCCAGCGGCTCAATTTCAACTAAATTTAAATCAATATCCACTACTTTTAAATCCTCTATAATCATTTGCTTTCTAAACTCAAATGAAAATGGATTCTTTATATTTGGAGCATTAAATGAGCTACCTACATTTATGATAATCCTCTTACTATGCTTCAATGCTACTTGTATATTATGCAAATGACCTTTATGAAAAGGCTGAAACCTTCCAATAAAAACTGAAATATCATACATAACTGCCACCTATATATTTAGCTCTTGGGCTTGAGTCTGGCTATCATAGACACTATCATCAGATGGCGCGGTAATCTTAGTATAATCTTTCATCTGATTTTGAATCTGATCAGTTTCATCTTGCTGTATAGATTTATCAATAGTTCTATCATAAGAACCAAAACCAAACTTACTTTTTTTAGTAGAGCCTAGAAGTCCACCCAAACTTGACTGTCCCTTACTAGAATTAGCATCTGATACTGCCATTTCTGCTTCTGCTTGTTTTGCAATTTGTAAGTTATTATCACTTTTTAATTCTGTATTATTCAATTCTTTACGAATATCGCTTAACAATCTTACACCTTCTGAAATATGGTCAGGCGCTTGAGTTTGTCCATCACCTGTAAAGACAGCATTTATCTTAACTAAGCTTGAGAGTTCATCAATTTTGCGTGCTTTAATAACAAAAATTATATTTTTTTGACTATCTTTAACTGTTATCAAATGTCCTGATAATACCTCATCTTTCTCAGAAGTTATTGTGTAAATACTAGGAAGGCCTTTAAAGTAATCATCCAAAAGATTAATAGTTATAGATAAAGGCTCTCTAAACACAAGTTTCAATGAGCCTGAATCATCATAAACAACACTTATAGAAACTTTAGATATTTGATCACTAATGATTTTAGCCATATCAAATTTGACAGTGTAATTCGGAGGCAACATTTGTTGATAGGCCTTTGGAACTTGTGATCTAGGATACTTATCATCTCCATCGGGCAATTTAAGTGCCGGTTTAATTTTTTCACCATTTAAACCAGTAGGAATTATTAATGAAGGTTCTTCTTTAACTTGAACTTTTGCATATTCATATTTTCTGTTTCTAAATATATCCCAGCTAAAGCTTTCATTAGAAAGACTCTCAGCCGAGAAATCATTATCCACATCATTAGTCGCACAGTTTTGCAATAACAAACCAAGACTCGCTAAAATGAGTATTTGGAAATTTTTCTTCATCTGCAAATATTAATAACTAGCTAATTAAATTAACTAAACATTATAGCACAGTGCTATACTAATAATAATAAAAGCTTCAACTGTAAAAAATCAATGAAAGATAAACTTTTTATATCTCTACAACATATTATTCCTCAATCCTTAATATCAAGATTAATTAGCAAACTCGCAGACTCAAAAAATAAACCTCTAAAAAATTACTTAATAAATTTAGCTATCAAA
This sequence comes from Francisella sciaenopsi, assembly GCF_045862875.1. NCBI lineage: Bacteria > Pseudomonadati > Pseudomonadota > Gammaproteobacteria > Thiotrichales > Francisellaceae > Francisella > Francisella sciaenopsi. The sequence continues at coordinate 5,271 of NZ_BTHG01000006.1, read as the reverse complement.
AAATTTAAAATAGATATAAGTGAAGCTAAAGAAAGTGATATTAGCAAATATTCTTCTTTCAATAGCTTTTTCATAAGGGAGTTAAAAGACGGATTAAGACCTATATCCTCAGATAAAAAGGTCATATCATCGCCCGCAGACGGTGTTCTGAGCGAATTTGGAGATATCACTAATGGTAATTTAATCCAAGCCAAGGGAAAAACTTTTACACTACAAGCATTGATAGCAGATAGTTCAACAACTGATTTCACAAAATTTGCAACGATCTATCTATCTCCAAAAGATTACCATAGAGTCCATATGCCTATTGATGGTAAACTAACAAAAATGGTTTATATCCCTGGTAAGCTTTTTTCAGTAAATCAGATCACTGCTCAAAATGTTGATAATCTATTTGCAAGAAATGAAAGATTAGTTTGTTACTTTAACACCGAAATTGGTGAAGTTGCTGTAATTTTCGTCGGTGCTTTACTTGTTGCTGGTATTGAAACAGTTTGGCACGGCAAAGTAGCTCCAAGCTACTATAAAGATATACAAATTTGGGACTACAATAATGACAGATTTAATATAGAGTTCAAAAAAGGTGATACTCTTGGCTGGTTTAACTTTGGCTCAACTGTCATTGTGCTGATGCCAAATGAGAACATATCATTCAGTCAGAGTCAAAATAATATAAACGTATCAGTTAATCAAGATTTAGCTTTAATTGCCGAATAGAGATTCATATTTATCCAACAACGACTAAAGATATTAGTCTTGTTAATTCTATTTGACTTGCACTCATTCACATACGCTATTTCTTTACTTTGTCCAAAACGACCATCATCAAACCGAAATCTAGCTGGCAACTTAATATCAAATCTTTTTGCCCATTTTCTAATTGTCACGTGTTTAAAACCTAATACTTTTTCAGCTTCTTGATAACTCAAACCATCTCTTTGACATTTCAACAAAACTTCCTTCGCTGAACAGTTAAATCTATTTTTTACAATTTGCTCAAAATTTCCTGTATATTGATTTGCCATATAACGAGTCTCCTAATAATAAAATGAAACACAAATCGACCCCACAACTTGGCATATTACCTAGATTATTGCTGTTTAAAAACCTTTTATACAGCAAATTTAGAAGTTTAATTTTATTAATAAAATCATGTAACTTATAAGACACTTCTTTTTAAAGAACTTTTAATAAAGCAGATCCAAAAGTATTCAACCTTTAACATTTAAAGTATTTATAAATCTAACCCAAAGGAATAAATCCAAGTAAATAAGTACTTTGCATACACGCATTCCTATCCATATACTTATTGCCATTAGCATCTAATTTAGTTGGACACTCATTCTTAACAACGCAAGACATTAAAATCATTGAAAGCGCTGCGATAACTGTTATTCTAAGAATATTTTTTCTCATAATAATTCCCTACCCTATTGTTGAGACTGTTTATCTGCAGGTATAGGTTCATATGTAGATACACATGATACTAATACACAAGATACCAAAAGTACAGTTACTAATTTTTTCATACAAACTCTCCTTATAAATTTAATAAAATCTAATTAAACACAATATTAATCAGATTACACTTAAATTTATACCATACTAAATACTAAATATTAAGGGTTTATATACAGCATTTTATATTTTTTTATCAATTTGACTGTTTGACTTTATATTTACATATCAAATAACTATAATTTCAAAATCAAAATTCTCAAAATATCTCAAATGGATCTTAACCATATTTTAATAACAATTTTAATGGCTTCAATTCCACTAATATTTGCAATAACAATTCATGAAGCCGCACATGGGTTTATTGCAAAATATAGAGGCGATGATACTGCATATAAATTAGGAAGAGTAACATTGAATCCAGTATCGCACATAGATCCAATAGGGACAATCATAGTACCTGGATTAATGCTAATAGCATCTTTTGCTTCAGGATTTCCTTTTATATTTGGTTGGGCTAAGCCAGTACCTATAAATTATAACAATCTCAAAAATCCAAAGATTGATATCGCTATAGTTGCAATTGCAGGTCCATTAGCTAACTTCTTAATGGCAATAATATGGACGATAGTAGCAAAATATGTAACTCTACATCCTTATATTCAAGGAATGGCTTTTTATGGCATAATGATCAATGTTATATTAATGGTTTTAAATCTTTTACCAATACCTCCCCTTGATGGCAGCAAAGTTCTGACCTCTTTTTTACCTAAAGATATAGCCTATAAATACAATAATTTGCAAAAGTATGGTTTTTATATTTTATTAGCGCTAATATTAATTCCAATTAATGGTTCAAATCTATTATTTTTTATTATGAAACCATTTATAAACATAATAATAAATATTATTCAAGCAATTGTATTCTAATTAAATATTTGTATTTTTAATGTTTTATAAATTAGATCTTAAACTAAATCACACAAAACTTTGAACAAAATTTGGTTTAATTATACTAGTTTAGTAAAATACTGCTTAAGGTATATGTTATTTAAATGCGAATGCTTAACAGTAAACTTTTAAAAATATTTTTGTTATTACTAATATCGCTAAGTTATTATAAAAATATATTTGGGTATGGTAGTACCCCTCCTCAAACACCTACAATTGTAAAAACCTCTGCATTTATAACTGATATCCAAAGTTTAGATGAAGTTAACGAACAATTACAAATTGATGTCATATTTAGATTCAAATGGAATGACCCAAGATTAAAGTTTGACAAAAATGAAGAAAAAACTTCATACAAATTATATCAAGGAGATTTTCAATATGATGAAATTTTTGAAGGATGGAGACCACAAATATCTATAATTAATGAAGTTGGATCTCCTCAAATAAAAGCCAGACAAATAAAAATTTATCCTAATGGAGATATTATATATACTGAACAACGCACATTACATCTTGAAACACCTATGCAACTTGAGAAATTCCCATTTGATAAACAAACCTTAAAAGCATACATAATTCCTTTTGGATATAACTCAAGCGAAGTAAAACTAGTAGTCGAACCAAACCATAAATTTACAGTACAAGACTATGTGAGAGACCATCCAAATGTAAATATAGCAGAATGGCACCTTACTAATTTCAATCTGACAGATACAGAGCAAAAAAAATATTATTATGGAAAACCAGAAAAAATATCAACTCTAGAATTCAGCATTTCACTAGAAAGGAAACCTATCAACATTCTTCTAAAAGTATTAATACCATTGACACTATTGGTATTGGCAATGTGGGCAGTATTCTGGATGGATACAAAAGCATTATCGGATAGATTAAATATTGCATTTATAGGAATCCTTTCTGTTATTGCATATCAGTTTTTAATTGAGGGCGAAATGCCAGATATTGACTATCTAACATTCACAGACGGTTTCTTACTACTATCATTTACTATACTATTCTCAACAGTCTTAGAGAGTCTAATCGTATATTGGCTAATAAAATTAGATAAGCAGAATTTTGCCAAGAAACTAGATATATTTTCAAGATTTGCATTTCCAATTACCTATATTGGTCTAATATTCTTTCTTCATCTTGTCTACTTACATTAAATACTCAAAGGAACAACATCATAATATAGTAACCCTACTATGATATATTATATAGAGTGAATAAAGTTTTAAAATCATATTAACAACTTTAATCTTGAGTATGTAACTATACGCGATCAGTAATCCAAAACTCAACTCTCCAAAATCAAGATTCAATTACCCAATATCTTAAGGAAAAGGTCAGTAACTTTCGAGCCTTTCATTAATTAAATCCATAGCTTGCTTACACTTGTCAAGAGTCAGCTATTCTAATTCGCAGCATATTATATAAATATTTTCGTATTTATTCGTATTGCTGCTGTACTTATACCATTAATATATAAAGATCCTAGCCAAATAATTTTTCTATAATGTTTGATCTAAGATCACATTGTAAATACACATTTCTTTGAGGTATCTTAATAAAAAACCTTAGTTATTAAATTCGGATACTCATTACTATTAATATTTGGCCTAATCATCACCTCTCCATTATTTAATTTCTTATATTGATTTGTTTCTCTATCAAACAACAAACTACCACTGTACTGCTTTGTTGATATATGTAGAACAAAATATCTTTTGCTATTAGGTAAAAAGATAATCTCACTAGAAATTCCTTTCAAAGCACCACTACCTACAATATTAGAATAGTCCCCCCAACTAATTACTAAAATATTTTGATTATTTTTAATATCTAATATTTTTGTCAACTTATCTTCATAATCATATTTTATTTGTACCGGTAATGTTTTAAAAATATAACGATTATAAGTATACATATAATCATAATTGTAAAACGGTTTGTAAACTTTATCAGTTGAAGAAGAGTATCCTGATCTAGCAATAAAATCACCATCAAAAATAAAATACTTACTATTACTTACAAAATCACTGTTAGACGTATAGCATCTATAATAATCATGATTCACTACATCAGTACAAATAACATCTCCATTATTAACTATAGCAAATTTATAAGTATTATCTAATGAGTAAATAATTTTTTTAATTTTTTGTTGCTTTATATCATATTGATACATAGAACCAAATAGCATTAATGAATTAGAATCTTTCTTTGTCTTTAAAAAATAAAAAGTTTTTGAATCTGGAGCCCATTGCAGAAATTCATTTAATATAACATTACTATCAACCTGTAGAACTTCTTTTATAGAATTGTTAACCATATCTATTACATAAAGAACATTATTAGCACCTAATGCCATCTTTTTTCCATCTGGAGAAACAAAAGCACTATAAACAAACCTACTTTTGTTCTTATCCTTAACTATAATTAATAAAGTTTTTGAACTAGTATTAAATGAATTTCCATACTTTAATTCACCACCTATTAAATAGAAAAACTCTTCTTTTATATACTCATCAAAATTAGTAGGTTTAAACCCGTTAACATCATAGCTACTCACTATCTCTGCCTTATTTGTATAACCAATTACTTTACTAATGCAATAAACTATTGCCATAATAATTAGTACAAAGATAATAATAGATAAGATATAACTTTTAGTCTTATTCATTTTCTTATATATTAAAAACTTTAAATCTAACAATTAGATTATAAACAAATGAAATTAGATTTAACATCCCTAAAAAATTTATAGTGTTCCACAAACGCAAAAAGCCCCATATTTCTATGAGGCTTCTAGAATGCTTATCACGATAAGTCTTTAATGTAATAAGATGGCGATTA